>DATFGC010000001.1:0-3234 GCA_035249765.1 Gemmatimonadales bacterium
CCCGGCGCCGAGCCGGGCGGCGGGAGCTACATCGCCCAGCGGATGCTGGCGTCGAAGAGCGAGCGGGACGCCCTGGCGGGCACTCTGTTCTTCAACGTGGCTCACTACGCCTTGCGGTCCTGGCCCTGGATCATCGTCGCCCTGGCGTCCATCCTGGTGTATCCCACCCTGGCCGACATCGGCCGCACCTTCCCCGCGGTGGACCCGGCTCTGATCGGCCATGACATGGCCTATCCGGCCATGCTGCGCTTCCTCCCGGTCGGATGGCTCGGCCTCATGGTGGCGGGTCTGCTGGCGGCCTACGTCTCGACCATCGCGACCCATCTCAACTGGGGCACCTCCTACTTGGTGCACGACTTCTACCGCCGGTTCCTGAAGCCGGGCCGGGACGAAAAGCACTATGTGCTGATGGGCCGCCTGGTGACCGCGCTGCTCATGCTCCTCGCCGGGCTCCTCACCTTCCGGCTCCAGACCGCGAGCAAGACCTTTCAGCTGCTGCTCTCGATCGGCGCCGGCACCGGGCTCATCTATCTGCTGCGCTGGTTCTGGTGGCGGATCAACGCCTGGAGCGAGATCTCCGCCATGGCGAGCTCGTTTCTCACCTCGCTGATTCTCTTTCTCCGCGATACCCCGGCCCACCCGGTCTCCCCGGTGTTTTCCCTGCTGGTGACCGTGGCCATCACCACCGTGGTGTGGGTCACGGTGACACTGCTCACCGAGCCGGCGAACCGGGAGACCCTGATTGCCTTCTACCGCCTGGTGCGTCCGGCCGGACCGGGGTGGAAGCCCATCGCCGCCGCGGCCGGGCCGGTGGAGAGCCCCGACTCGCTGCCCCAGTCGCTGCTGGGCTGGGTGCTGGGCTGCACCTTCGTCTACGCCGCCCTCTTCGGCACCGGCAGCTTCATCTACGGGAAGACCGCGCAGGGGCTGGTGTGGCTGGTCCTGTTCGTGCTGAGCGGCTTCGGCCTGCTCCGCTTGTTGCCCAAGCTCTGGTCCAGGGAGCAGGTCGCCTGACCGGCCAGGCGGTGATCCTGGCCGGCGGGTCAGGAACCCGGATGCGGAGCGGCACGCCCGGGATTTCCCTCGCGCCGGAGCAGGAAGCCCGGGCCGGCGAGGGTCAGAAGGGGATGATCCCGGTCGGGCGCCCATTTCTGGACTATGTGCTGAGCGGCCTGGCCGACGCGGGATACACCCGGGTCTGCCTGGTGATCGGCCCCGGGCACGGCGGGGTCCGGGAGTATTACACCGGCTCCGGCCGGCCGGCCCGGGTCGCGCTCGAGTTCGCGGTTCAGCAGCGCCCTCTGGGAACCGCCGACGCGGTGCTTGCCGCCGAGGCGTTTGCCGCCGGTGACCGGTTCCTCGCGGTGAACGCCGATAACCTCTATCCTCGCCCGGCGCTCGAGGCCCTCCGGGGGCTGGAGGTCCCCGGGCTGGCCGGCTTCCGCCGCTCCGGACTGCTCCGGGGCGGATTGATCGCCGCCGAGCGGATCCTCGCCTTTGCGCTGATCGAGGCCGGCCCGGATGGTTTCATGAGCCGCATCGTGGAGAAGCCCGACCCCGCCACGGCGGCGAGCTTCGGGCCCGATCCCCTGGTCAGCATGAACGCCTGGATGCTTCCCCCCTCGATTTTTGAATCGGCCCGCGCCATTGCTCCCTCGGTTCGGGGCGAGCTCGAGCTGCAGGATGCGGTCCGCCACAACACCGAGCGGCTGGGTGAGCGCTACCGGGTGATTCCGTTCGATGAAGCGGTGGTGGACCTCTCCAGCCGGTCCGATATCCCGGTGGTCACCAGTCTCCTCCAGGGGCGGGAGGTATTTCCCTGACCGTTCACAGCTATCGAGTGCCCGGCCGGATCGAGTTCCTGGGCAAGCATACCGACTACGCCGGGGGCCGGAGCCTGATCTGCGCGACCCAGCAGGGCATCTCGGTCACCGCCCGGGAGCTCCCGGAGCCGGTGCTCCGGATCAGCGACCTGGTCTCCGGGCAGCGGGCCGAGCTCCCGTTCCGTCCGGATCTCGAAATCCCCCGGGGAGAATGGGTGGCGTACCCAGCTACCGTCGTGCGCCGGTTTGCCCGGGACTTCGGCGCCTTGTCCACCGGCCTGGACCTGGCGTTTTCGAGTGACCTTCCTCAGGACGCCGGCCTGTCCAGCTCGGGCGCGCTGATAGTCTCGGTCGCCCTGGCGCTGGCCGATGCCAACCGGTTGCAGGAACGGGCCGTCTGGCGCGACGCGCTTCCCGACCGCGAGGCCCTGGCCGGGTACCTCGGCGCGGTCGAGAACGGGCGCGGCTTCGGCTCCTTCCCGGCGGACGGCGGCGTGGGGACCCAGGGTGGCAGTCAGGACCACACCGCGATCCTCTGCTCCCGCCCCGGCAAGCTGCTCCAATACGGCTGGATCCCGGTGCGCTTCGAGCGGGAGGTACCCTTTCCTCCCGGTTACCTGCTCGCGGTTGCGGTGAGCGGGGTCGAAGCCGCCAAGACCCGGAAGGCGCTGTCGCTGTACAACCGGCTGGCGGAAGATGCCGCCGAGCTGCTCCGGGTGTGGCGGGAGCTATCGGGACGGGATGACCCGACCCTGTTTGCCGCGCTCTCCTCCGCGTCAGATGCCCGGGCACGATTGGCCGGCTGGCTCGATCGGCATGATCGGCGCGACGATCTGCTGGCCCGGCTGAAGCAGTTCGGTGAGGAATGTTTCGAGCTCATTCCCTCGGTGGCAGACGCGCTTGCGCACGGAGACCTCGCCGCACTGGGAGGGCTGGTAGATCGCTCTCAAGCCGGCGCCGAGGCCGGCCTCCAGAACCAGGTGCCCGAGACCATCCATCTGCAGCGGAACGCCCGTGAGCTGGGTGCGGTCGCCGCTTCCGCCTTCGGGGCGGGGTTCGGAGGATCGGTGTGGGCGATGGTGCGACAGGACCAGGCCACTGCCTTTCTCCAGGCCTGGCTGGTCAGCTACCAGAGTGCATTTCCCTCCCGCGCCGAAAGCGCCAGGTTCCTCATGACCACCGTAGGCTCCCCAGCGGCGAATATGGTCCCCGACCAGGGGAACGAGTCCGGCATGTCCAGACGCAGCATGATCGCGGTCACCGGCCTGGTCCTGGCCGGTGCGAGAGCTGCGCCGCTGCATCGCTCCCAACCCGGAAGCCAGGCTGCCGGTGGCTCCGATCCCTGGCTCGAGATCGACGCCGCGGCCCTCCGCCACAATGCAGAGGCTCTCAGCAGGCTCGCCGGGGGGCG
>DATFGC010000002.1:0-8831 GCA_035249765.1 Gemmatimonadales bacterium
CCGGGCGAGGCCGGTGCGATCGGAGTCCTTGGCGGTCTCCCAGTCCTCCAGCTGCACCACCACCTCGATCCGCTTCTGTTGCCGCACCGAGCGCACGCCGAACAGGGCCTTCACGTCGATCAGGCCGATGCCCCGGATCTCCATGTGGTGGGCGGCCAGCTCGTGTCCCTGGCCGATCAGCACGTCATTCCCCTTGCGCGCCACCAGCACCAGATCGTCCGCTACCAGACGATGGCCCCGCTCCACCAGGTCGAGCACGCACTCACTCTTCCCGATCCCGGAACGCCCGGTGAAGAGGAGCCCGACGCCGTAGACGTCGGCCAGCGAGCCGTGCAGGGTGGTGCGGGGGGCGAAGGCGTCCTCCAGCACCGGCTTGATCCGGCGGAAGAACTCCGCCGTTTTGAGCTTGGTCCGGAGCACCGGGATGCTCCGGGCCCGCGCCAGGCTCAGCAGCAGGTCGGGAGGATCCTGCCCCTTGGTCACGAACACGATGGGAAGATCATGACCCATGAAGGTCTCGATCGCCTGCTTCCGGGCCGCTTCGTCCAGCGACTGGAGGTAGGTGATCTCGGTCTCGCCCAGGACGTGGAGCCGGGACGGTACGAAGCGGCCGACGTAGCCGGCCAGCACCAGCCCCGGACTCGCCACCTCCTGGTCGGGAAGCGGGCGGTCGAGACCCTGCTCCCCGGTCAGCGATTCGAGCTGAAGCGGATCGCCGCGCCGGGCGAGGAGATCGCGGGGACGAAGGCTCATGCCTCTCCCGTGGAAGCGCGCCGGGCCCGGGGACGGCCCCGCCCGGCCTTGAGAATCTGGGGCCGGAGCTTCTCCTCCGCCCGGTCCAGCGCGGTGCGATGATCGGTGCCCTCGCCGACCCCGACCAGCACCTTGCGGCCTCGGGCATGGAGCCGGATTTCCACGGTGTGGGCCAGCGGCCCCTCGTCGAAGATCACGGTGGCTTCGAGGGCGTGGGGCGAAAGCTGCGCGAGGCGCTCGGTCACGGCCATGGCGCGTTGCTGGAGCGACTCGGTGAGTTCACAGTGACGGGCACTGATCGTGGTCTGCATCATGTTCTCCCGAGACGAGGTGAGATGAGCTCGGTCAGGTGCGCCTCCGTGGCGGCCGCGGCATCGTCCCAGCTCCAGGCCAGCGCATGGCGCCGCGCCGCGGCGCCGAGCCGCTCTACCAGCGCGAGGTTGCCGGCCAGCTCGAGCATCCGCCCGGCCAGCGCGGTCGCATCGCCGTGCGGAACCAGGAAGCCGGTTTCGCCCGGCCGCACCGAATCCCGCAGACCGGGGCTGTCGGAAGCCACCGAGGGGGTCCCGCACGCCGCGGCCTCCATGACGGTGAGCCCCCATCCTTCCTTGGGCGACGGGAAGAGGTTGGCCCGGGCGGCGCGGAAGAGCTCGCGTTTGCGCTCTTCGGTGACGAACCCGAGGAAACGGACCGCGCCTCCCAGACCCAGCGCGCCGGCGACCTGACGGAGCCGGTCGCCGTCGTCTCCGGTGCCCGCAATGTCGAGCGTCAGGCCGGGATGCTCCCGGCGCGCTTCCGCCAGGGCCCGGATCGCCACTTCGACGCCCTTGTAGCGCTTCAGGCGTCCGACGTATAAGAAGGTCGGCGGCTCGGTCCGGTCAAGCCCGGACACCGGAGCATACGACTCGGCGTCGATTCCCGGATGGATGACCCGCACCCGCTCCCGCGGGACACCTCGTGCGACCAGATCGTCCCGGGTGCTCTCGCTGATGGCATGAAAGCCCGCCCGCCGGTACACCCGGGGGATGGGCTGCTCGGCCAGTGCCACCGTCGCGGCGGCCGGCCAGGAGGCCTCCTGGAAGGCGGTGGTACCGAACAGGTGCGGTACGATGGCACAAAAAGGAAGCCGGGTCAGCGTGGTGAGAAACAGCGGCAGCTTGTTGATGTCCTCGACCACGATATCCCACGGCTCCCGGGCCAGCGCCCGCCGCACCGCGCGCCGTCCCAGCAAGGCAAAGCGGTTGCGGCTTCCGTGGCGCTCCACCGAGAGTCCCCGCACCAGCGCCCTGGGCTCTGCCCCGGGCCACCCCGAGCACACCAGGTGCACCCGGTGGCCGCCGGCGGCGAGCCGGCCGAACAGCTCGAACAGGTGGAGCTCGGCTCCGCCGGCGTGGGGGTTCTCCAGGTCCTGCCAGTTGACCAGGAGGATGTTCACAACCGGCCCAGGGTCCTGGCCACGCGGTCGAGCACCCCGTTGACGAAGCCGGCGGTCTGGGAGCCGCCGAAACGGTGGGCCAGCCAGAGCGCTTCGTCGATCGCGACCTTGGGCGGCACCGAGCCCTCGAGCAGCTCGAACACGCCGAGCCGGAGAATGTTGCGGTCTACCACGGCCAGCCGCTCGAGCCGCCAGTTGTCGGAGGCGCGCGCCAGAGCCTCGTCGATCTCCTCCCGCCGCTCGATGACCCCGGAGGCGAGCCGGGTCGCCTCGACCATGATGGAGGAGGAGGAGCCGGTGATGCGTCCCACACCGGGGGTACGGGTTTCCACCGGCGAGCGCCCGTCGATCTCCCAGGCATAGAGGAGCTGGAGGCCGCGCGCCCGGGCACGGGTTTCGGCCCTAAGCATCAGGCCCGCCGACCCGGCGCAGCACGTCGGCGGTACGGATGGCCGCTTCGGCTGCCTCGTGGCCCTTGTTGCCGGCGGCGCCGCCGGCGCGCGCGCTGGCCTGTTCCACCGTATCCACGGTGAGGAGTCCGAATCCCACCGGCAGGGCCCCCGCCGATGCCAGGGTTCCCGCGGCCCGGGCCGCCTCGCCGGCCACGTAGTCGAAGTGGGGCGTCTCGCCCCGGATGACCACGCCCAGCGCCACCAGCGCGGCGTAGCGCCCGGTCCCGGCCAGCGCCGCCAGCGCGCTGCCCAGCTCGAACGCACCGGGCACCCAGACCACATCGATGTCGTCCGGCGCGATCCCGGCTTCCCGGCAGCAGTCCCGGGCGCCCTCGAGCAAACGAATGGTGATCCGCTCGTGATAGCGGCTCACCACGATCCCGATCCGGCCGACCGGAACGAGTTGTCCTGAGAATTCGGCCACGGTGCGCTCAGTAGGTGAAGAGGTGGCCGAGTTTGTCGCGTTTGGCGTCGAGATAGGTGCGATTGTGCGCGGTGGGATCCACCGGCAGGGCCACCCGTTCCGCGATGGTGAGTCCGTAGGCGTCGAGTCCGATGACCTTCCTGGGATTGTTGGTCATGAGCCGGATGGTGGAGAGGCCGAGGTCGCGGAGGATCTGGGCACCGATGCCGTAGTTCCGGAGGTCGGGCGCGAAGCCCAGCTGCGCGTTGGCTTCGACGGTATCGGTGCCCTGATCCTGGAGCTCGTAGGCCCGCAGCTTGTTGAGCAGCCCGATCCCCCGCCCTTCCTGGTCGAGATACACCACGACGCCGCGCCCCTCCTCCGAGATCAGCTTCATCGCCGCATGGAGCTGAGGGCCGCAATCGCAGCGCAGGGAGTGGAACACATCGCCGGTGAGGCACTTGGAGTGCATCCGCACCAGCACGTTCCCGGCCCCGGCAACCTCGCCCTGCACCAGCGCCACGTGCTCCGCGTCGTCCACGTCGTTCCGGTAGCCGATCACCTTGAAGTCGCCCAGGGCGGTGGGCAGCATCGCTTCCGCCACCCGGTGGACCAGTCGCTCGGTGCGGAGCCGGTAGGCTACCAGCTGCGCCACGGTCACGAAGCTGAGCCCGTGCCGCGCCGCGAACCGGTGCAGCTCGGGCACCCGGGCCATGGACCCGTCGGCGTTCATGATCTCGCAGAGCACGCCCGCGGGATTGAGTCCGGCCAGCCGGGCGAGATCGACCGCGGCCTCGGTGTGCCCGACCCGCTGCAGCACGCCGCCGGGCCGGGCCCGGAGCGGGGGGATGTGCCCGGGGCGGCGCAGATCGCCGGGCCGGGTCTCCGGATTGATGGCGACGTGAATCGTGGTGGAGCGGTCCGCGGCCGAGATTCCGGTGCTCACCCCGAAGCGACGGTCGGCATCGATGGTGACGGTGAACGCGGTGCCGTGCTCGTCGGTGTTGCCGCCGGCCTGCTGATACAGCTCGAGCTGCTCACAGCGCTCCGGGGTGAGCGCCAGGCAGAGCAGACCCCGTCCGTGCAGGGTCATGAAGTTGACCAGGTCGGGCGTCACCAGCTCGGCGGCGCACACCAGATCGCCCTCGTGCTCCCGGTCCTCATCGTCGGCTACCACGATGAGCTTGCCGTTGCGGAGGTCGGAGATTGCCTGGTCGATGGTGCCGAAAGGCATAGTGTTCAAGGGAGCCGGGGAGCCAGGGAGCCGGGGAGCCAGTCGGCCCCTGCTTTTCTGGATCCCTGACTCCCTGGCTCCCTGGCTCCCTTCAGTAGGTTTGCCACGTATTTCCCAATCACATCCGCCTCCAGATGCACTCTCGACCCAACCCCTAGCGCCGACAGCGTCGTCACCGCCAGAGTATGGGGAATCAGCGACACCTGAATGATACCCGGTCGGGGCAGCGCGTTGATGGTGAGGCTCACCCCGTCCACCGTGACCGATCCCAGCGGGATGCTGGCCCGGGTGACGGACCGGGGAGCCCGGATGTCCACCACCCGGGCTCCGGTCCGGTTCCGCAGGGCCACCACCGTCCCGACCCCGTCCACGTGACCCTGCACCAGATGCCCGCCCAGCGGGTCCCCGGCCCGGAGGGCGCGCTCCAGGTTGACCGCGGCGCCCGGCCGCATCCGGCCAAACCGGGTCCGCGGGAGCGTGGTCGCCACCACCCGGACCTCGAACCAGCCTCGTCCCTTGCCGGTCACGGTGAGGCAGGCTCCCGCGACCGCGATACTTTCCCCGATCACCAGCCGGCGATACGAGGCGGCGATCCGGAACCGGAGTGCGCCTCGTTCCCGCTCCACGGCCCGAATGACCCCGACGTCGGTCACCAGCCCGGTGAACATGCAACCCGGTCGAGGACCAGCAGGGTATCGGCTCCGAGCGGCCGCCGCTCCACCACGTCCCAGCGGCGGGCGGCATCCAGCTCTCCGCCGGCCAGCTCGCCGCTCGCCGGCCGGCCTTCCCGCCCCAGCCAGAGCGGACTCTGAATCTGGTAATAGCGATCCACCAGCTCCGCCTCGAGCAGCGCGCCGGCCAGCCGGCCGCCGCCTTCGATCAGCAGCGAATCGATGCCCAGGTCGCGAAGCAGCTCCAGCGCCTCGGCCAGCGTCACCGCCCCGAGCACCCGGATGCCGGCCGGGGCCAGCCGGGTCGAGGTCGCCCGCCATCGCGCCGGAGAGGTCACCACGATCGCTCCACCGCGGAGCGCGGCGAGCGTTGCCGGCAGGGGCTCGGCGCCCTCGAACAGGACCCGGGCCGGCGGAATCCGGGGGGCGATCGCGCCCCGCGCGGTGAGCGCCGGATCGTCGCGCAGCGCGGTTCGGCCCCCCACGCCGACCGCGGCGAATCCGGCGCGGAGCCGGTGCACGAATTCCCGGGCCTCCGGCCCGGAAATCCATCGGGAGTTGCCGCCGCGGTCGGCGATCCGGTGATCCAGCGAGGTGGCCAGCTTGAGCGCGACCCAGGGACGGCGGGATCCGGTGTGGCGATGAAAGAAGTGGGCATTCTGACGCCGCGCCTCGCACTCGAGCAGTCCGGCCGATATCCTGATGCCGGCGGCGCGAAGCCGCTCGGCGCCGCCTGAGGCCTGCGGATCGGGGTCGGCCACCGCGGTGACCACTTCCGAGATCCCGGCCGCGATGATGGCCTCGGTGCAGGGCGGCTGCTTGCCCTGATGGGCGCAGGGCATCAGGGTGACCACCATCGTGGCGCCCCGGGCTCGCGCTCCCGCCGCGGCAAGCGCGGCCGGCTCGGCATGGGCGCCGCCCCACTCCCGATGCCAGCCTTCACCCACCGGCTCCTCTCCCGCGAGCACCACCGCACCCACCATCGGATTGGGATGCACCCGGCCCCAACCGAGCCGCGCCAGGCCGAGCGCGCGGCGCATGGCCTGCTCGGGATTCACGCGAACCGGACGCCGGCGACCCCGGAGCGCACCTCGCCCAGTACCCAGCTCCCGATGGCGGCCGCGGCGGCCGACTGCTGCACGGCCCCGACCCGGGCCGCCGGCAGCACCGCGATCATCCCGACGCCCAGGTTGAACACGTCGCGCATTTCCGCGTCCGAAACCTTGCCCTCGCGCTGGAGCAGCGCGAAGAGCGGCGGCGGCGTCCAGCTCTTCGAATCCACCACCGCTTCGCATCCGTCCGGCAGCACCCGGACCAGGTTGCCGGGGATCCCGCCGCCGGTAATGTGGGCCAGTCCATGGACCAGCCCGAGCACCGGGGCCAGCGCGTCGCGGTAGCTCCGGTGCACGGTGAGCAGCGTCTCGCCCACCGTGGTGGTGGACCCGGGCAGCTCGGCATCCACCGCGAGGCCGAGCTGGTCGAAGAGAATCCGGCGGGCCAGGGTGTAGCCGTTGGTGTGCAGTCCGCTCGATTCGAGCCCGAGCAGGACATCGCCCGGAACGATCGCGTCACCGTGGATCGCCTCGGTTTCCTCGACCACCCCGACGATGGTGCCGGCCAGGTCGAAGTCTCCCGGGCGATAGAGCCCCGGCATCTGGGCGGTCTCTCCGCCGGCCAGCGCCATGCCGTGGGCGCGGCAGCCCCGCGCCACTCCCTCGACGATCGCCGCGGTCTGGGCGACCCCGAGTCCCGCGCCCGCCACGTAGTCGAGGAAGGCCAGGGGCAACGCGCCGTGAACCAGGATGTCGTTGACGCTGTGGTTGACCAGGTCCTCGCCCACGGTATCGAAACGGCCGGCGTCGCGGGCCACCATCACCTTGGTGCCCACCCCGTCGGTGCTCATAACCAGGACCGGACTGCGGTAGCCGGCGGGCACCCGGACCATCCCCCCGAATCCGCCGACCCTGCCGACCGAGTGCGCGGTGCGGGCGTCCCCCACCAGCCGGGCGATCCGCTGCTTGGCAAGGTCGGCTCCCTCGAGGTCCACCCCGGCCGCCGCGTAACGGGACTGGCTCACGGGAGCGGCTCCGCGAGATGTACGCTGGTCAGGTCCACGAAGGCCTCGACCCGGTTCTGGACCGCGGCGTAGTCCACCGTTTCGAACCCTCGCACCCCGAAGCCCTGCACCGCGAAGCTTCCCATCGTGGCTCCGTACACCATTGCGCGCCGGAGCTGGGGATGGGCGGTGGAATCCACCCGGGCCAGATAGCCCATGAAGCCGCCGGCGAAGGCGTCGCCCGCGCCGGTGGGATCGAAGACCTCCTCCAGCGGATAGGCCGGCACGTAGAAGCTCCGGTCCGGCTCGAGCAGCAGCGCGCCGTATTCTCCCTGCTTGATGACCACCCGCTTGGGGCCCCGCGCCATGATCCACTTGCCGGCGCGGTGGATGTTCCAGTCGCCGGACAGCTCCCGGGCTTCGCCGTCGTTCACCAGCAGGATGTCGACCCGCTCGAGCAGTTTCAGCAGCTCCGCCTTCTTGCTCTGGATCCAGTAGTTCATGGTGTCGCAGACCACCAGCGACGGCCGGCTCATCTGCTCCAGCACGTGGAGCTGGAGCACCGGGTCGATGTTGCCGAGGAAGAGGTACTTGGCCTCCTGCCACCCTTCGGGCAGCTTGGGCTCGAAGGCGGCGAACACCCCGAGCCGGGTTTCCAGGGTTTCCCGGCTCTGGAGGTCGTAGGAGTATTTGCCCTTCCAGCGGAAGCTTTCGCCCTCGGCGCGCTCGACCCCGGTCCAGTCGATGGCGCCGGGCGCGAGCCGCTCCAGCGCCGCCACCGGAAAGTCGCTGCCCACCACGCCGACCACCCGCACTGGATGGAGGAGGGAAGCGGCGACGCTGAAGTAGACCGCGGATCCTCCCAGCGCGTCGGCGGTCTCGCCGAACGGGGTGAAGATCGAGTCGAGCGCGACGCTGCCGACGACGAGCAGGCTCATGGCTTCACATCCGGTCGGGGGCGGAAAGGCCGAGCAGGCGGAGTCCGTTGCGCAGCACCTGGCGCGCGGCGCGGGCGAGCACCAGGCGGGCCTGCTCGATGGCCGGTGGCTCGCCCAGCACCCGGCAGTGGTGATACCAGCCGTGCGCCGCGCGGGCGAGATCTTCCAGGTAGCCGGTGACCCGGTGCGGCTCCCGGGCCCGGGCGGCGGCGGCGACGACCTCGGGGAAGCGGCTCAGCTCCTTCAGCAGCTCGGCGTCCTGGGGCGCGGGAAGCGCGTCGGGGGAAATCTGCTCGCCCGCCGCCTCCGGCTCCCGGCCTGCGACCCGGAAGATGCCGCTCATCCGGGCGTGCGCCATCTGCACGTAGAACACCGGATTCTCCTCGGTCTGCTTGCGGGCCAGGTCCACGTCGAAGGTGAACGGCGTCTCTCCCTTGCGCATCAGAAAGAAGTAGCGGGTCGCGTCCGTCCCGACCCAGTCGAGCAGGTCGCGCAGGGTGACGAAGTCGCCCGCCCGCTTCGACATCCGGACTTCTTCCCCGCCCCGGACCACCTTCACCAGCTGGACCAGCGCCACCTCGAAAAAATCCCCGGGATAGCCGAGGGCGCGCAGCGCGGCGCGCATCCGCGGAATGTAGCCGTGATGATCGGCGCCCCAGACGTCGATCACCCGCTCGAATCCGCGCTCATGCTTGTCGCGATGATAGGCGATGTCGGGCACCAGGTAGGTGAGCGACCCGTCGCTCTTCCGGAGCACCCGGTCCTTGTCGTCGCCGTGGGCCTCGCTCCGGAGCCAGAGCGCCCCGTCTTTTTCATAGGAGAGCTCCCGGGCCTCCAGCTCGGCCAGGGTCGCCGCGACCCGGCCGTCGTCGTAGATCTCCTGCTCCGA
>DATFGC010000003.1:0-21365 GCA_035249765.1 Gemmatimonadales bacterium
CAGCAGCAGCTTGCTCACCGAATCGAGCAGCCGCTGGCCTACCGCGGCGATTTTGCCCCCTACCTGGAGATCGGCCTGGTAATGCATCCGGGTGGTGGGACCGTCGGCCGCCAGGGTGACCGCCGCGATTCCGCGGGTGAAGCCGAAGCCGCCCCGGCCATCGATCTGCATGGTGTAGCGCTCGGGCTCGAGCTGATCGGTGATGACGATGGCGACGTCGAAGCTGGCCGCGGAAATGGGCCCGATCCCCATCGCCATCGTCCCCTCGTACCGGTCGGGACCGGTCCGGGTGATTTTCGCGCTGCCCGGCATCGTCTTGGCCAGGACGTCGGGATCGAGGAGGAGATTCCAGACCACCTCGCGAGGTCCGGGGAAGACATGCACTCCCTCGACGATCATGAGGTGCCTCCGCGCGCCTGCGCGATCAGGGCGTAGAGCCGGCTCGGGCTCAGCGGGATCTCGGTGATCTCGACTCCGGTGCCATGGAGCGCGTCTTCCACCGCCTGCGCGAACGCCGCCCCGGTGGGAATCGCGCCGGCCTCGCCCACGCCCTTGACCCCCAGCGGATTGAGCGGCGAGGGCGTTTCGATGTGGGCCAGCTCCACCGTGGGCACATCGAGCGCGGTAGGCAGCAGGTAGTCCATGAACGAGGCGTTCATCAGCTGGCCGTTGTCGTCGAAGATCAGCTGCTCGTAGAACGCGTTGCCGATGCCGTGGGCGACCCCGCCCTGCACCTGAGCCTCCACCACCATCGGATTGATCACCCTGCCGCAATCGTGCACCACGACGTAGCGGATGATCTTCACTTCCGCGGTCTCCGGATCCACCTCGACCCGGATGGCGTGTACCCCGCTGGCGGCGTTGCCGCGATCGGGCCCGAAGTAGGCAGTGGCCTCGAGGCCCGGCTCGGTGCCGGGAGTGACCGCGCCGCGCAGCGGGTTGGCCTTGCGGGCCAGCTCGCCCAGGGTCAGGCTCCGCTCCGGCGTTCCCCGCACCGACGCGCGCCCGTCGAACAGATCGACCTCCGCCTCGGCGCAGCCCAGCAGGCCGGCCGCAAGGGCCAGGATCTTGGCCCGGACCTTGAGCGCCGCCGCATGGCAGGCGCTCCCCGCCACCACCGCGCCCCGGCTGGCGAAGGTTCCGGTGCCCCAGCCGAAATCCCGGGTGTCACCGGTGCTCACCTGCACCTGCGCCACGTCCACCCCGAGCTGCTGGGCCACCAGCTGGGCGAAGGTGGTGAAGTGGCCCTGCCCCTGGGTTCCCACCCCGGTGGCGACTCGCACCATGCCGCTGGGCTCGACCGTGACCCGGGCGCCCTCGTAGGGGCCGATCCCGGTGCCCTCGATGTACGACACCACTCCGATACCGACGTGGCGGCCCTCGGCACGCAGCCGGGGCTGCTCCGTTTTCACGAAGTCGGCGTAGCCGATCAGCTCGACGGCTTTCTCCAGCGCGGCGGGGTAGTTCCCGCTGTCGTACACCAGGGGGCGGAAATCCTGGAACAGGATCTCGTGATCGTAGGGAAAAGCGTCCGCCGGGATGTAGTTCCGGCGGCGGATCTCCACCCGGTCGAGGCCCAGCTCGCGGGCCGCCAGATCGAGCAGCCGCTCCATCACGAAGACCCCGTGCTGCCGTCCCGCCCCCCGGACCGGCGTCACGATGGGGCGGTTGGTGAAGACGGCCCTGAACTCGCTGTCGTAATGGGGAACCTGGTAGGGGCCGAGCAGGGTGCACTGGCTGTTGATCGGAACGGTGAGGCCGTAGGGGTCATAGGCGCCGGTGTCGTGCAAAAACACGTCCTTCACGCCGAGGATCCGCCCGTCGGCCGCGACGGCCAGCTCCGCGTCGTGAATCTGGCTGCGCTCCTGGGTGGTGGCGTAGAAATTCTCCCGGCGGTCCTCGATCCACTTGACCGGGCGCCCCAGCTGCCGCGCCGCCCAGGGGACCAGCACCTCCTCGGGGTAAAACATCATGATCTTGGGCCCGAAGCCGCCCCCGATGAACGGCGCGATCACCCGCACCTGCGATTCGCCGAGCCCGAGCATTGTGGCGAGCCCGTTGCGAATCGGGATGGGCGCCTGGGTGGTGTCCCAGACCGTCAGCTCGCCGGCGCGTGCATCCCACGCCGCCACCACCCCCCGGTTCTCGATCGCCGCCGAAGCGCCCCGGTCGTAGTGGAACCTCCGCGCGATCACCCGGGCGGCCGAGCCCCGCACCGCGGCGTAGTCGCCTTTGCGCTGATGCACCCGGGCCGCGAGGTTGCTCCCGAACTGCTCGTGGACCAGGGGGGCGCCGGGGAGGAGCGCGGCCTCCAGCCCGGCCACCGCGGGGAGCGGCTCCACCTCGACCACCACATGATCCAGCGCGTCCTCGGCGAGGTAGCGGCTCTCCGCTACCACCATCGCCAGCGCCTCACCGCAGTGCCGGATCTTGTCGCGCACCAGCGGCACCTGGGTCGCGGCATTGAAGATCAGGCCCGGCACCGGGGGCGGGGGCACCAGCAGCGGGCCCGGGCGCCAATAGCCCCCCAGGTCCGCGGCGGTGTACACCGCGACCACTCCGGGACGGCTCCGGGCCGCCGTGACGTCGATGCGCCGCAGGATCCCGTGGGCGTCGTCGCTGCGCAGAAAGGCCACCTCCAGCATCCCGGGCAGCTCGACGTCGTCGATGAAGAGGGCCCGGCCGGTGAGCAGCTTCGCGTCTTCCAGCCGAAGCACCCGCTGTCCCATGTAGCTCGCGTGCTTCACCGGGCGCCCTCATACTTCACCACCCGCTGCACCGCGGCAATGATGTTGGCGTAACCGGTGCAGCGGCAGAGGTGACCGGAGAGGGCTTCGCGGATTTCGAGTTCGGTGGGAGCCGGATGATCCCGCAGGAAGGGGATCAGGGTCATCAGGATGCCCGGGGTGCAGAACCCGCATTGGAGTGCGTGGGTCTCGTGGAAGGCGCGCTGCACCGGATGGAGGGTCTCCCCGGTGGCGAGCCCTTCCACGGTTTCCACCGCATGCCCGTCGGCCTGCACCGCGAACATGAGACAGGAACGGGCCGGCTCGCCGTCGAACAGCACGGTACAGGCGCCGCAGACCCCGTGTTCGCAGCCGACATGGGTGCCGGTGAGCCCCAGGTCGTGGCGCAGGAAGTCGCTCAGGAGCAGGCGCGCCGCTACCTCGCGTGCGTGGCGGGTCCCATTCACCGTCACCTCGATGGGGTGCTGGGCGTTCACGCGGGGGCTGCCTCCGGGATGGAGGGTGAACGATACGCCCGGGGTAAGGGGGCGCAAGGGGAAAGGCGCGCGGGACGCGAAGGGGCGCGGAGGCCGCGAGTTGCAACCGAAGGAGAGCTATGAGTCCTGAAACGCCGTCCGCCGAGCCACTGGTCACCGGCCCCGGCGCCCCGCCGCCCAGGGTCCAGCGGAGCCTCCGCTACCGGATCGTGCACGCCCTGATCACCGGCTTCGCGACGCTGGGCGGGGCGATCGTGGGCTTCATGGTGACCCTGGCGCTGGTGGTGGCCGAGGCGCGATTCGGCCGCTACATCTTCGCCATGGAAGACCTGATGGCCTTCCGGCTCGACCTGCTCCCCATCCCCCTGGGCGCGTGGGCCGGGTTCCGGCTTCACCACCGCCGCTCCCACACCGTGGGATGGGCCACGGTGATCGGACTGGCCGGACTTCTCGTCGGCGCGGTGATCGGCACCGTCCTGGGCACCATCGCGTGGCGGGACAGCGCCGGCCCCTGGGCTGGGGCGGTGATCGGCGGTGCGCTGGGACTGGTCGGGGGATGCGTCGGGTCGCTCAAGGTTCGCCACCAGCCCAAGAACCCCCTGATCACCGCGTCGGCCGGCGTGGTGGGCCTGCTCGGACTCTTCGCCTTCGGCCTCTTCGGCGCCACCACCCTGCTCGAGCTCGATCCCTTCGAATTCCCGGAGCCCGCTCCCATCGAGGTGCCGGAGGCCGCGCGGGTGGATGCGGTGGTCTTCCTGGTGGGCGATGCCGGCGCCACGCTCAAGAACCATACCCCGCTCTTGCCCGCGCTTCAGACTCAGATCGAACAGTGGTCCGCCGCGCTCCGCCGGGATTCCGCCGTGTCGGTCTTGTTTCTGGGCGACAATGTCTATCCCCAGGGGGTCCACGACCGGGGTGACTCGCATTTCGAAACCGATTCGCTGCGACTCTGGAGCCAGATCGATCTGGTCGCGGGCCCCGCCGCCGTGCGGCACGGCACCCTGGGCCTCTTCGTCACCGGCAATCACGACTGGGGGAACACCGTCGGCGAAGCGGGAGCCCACCGGGTCCAGAACCAGGCGGAGCAGCTGGTGGCGGGCCGGAAGGCCGGACGCTACGTCGCACTCCTTCCCGCCCCCGGGGATCCGGGACCAGTGGTGCGGGATCTCCGTCGCAACGTGCGGATCGCATTCTTCGATACCCACTGGTTTCTCCAGGAGCGCTCTTCGGCGCAACGGGCCCAGTTCTTCGAGCGGCTGAACCGGGCGTTGAACGGTTCGCGGGACCGGGAGGTCATCCTGGTCGCCCACCATCCGTACTATTCCGCCGGCCCCCACGGCGCGATCGTCCCGGGCTACCACACCCTCGGGGTCGCCTATGTGCTGAAGCAGGCGGGTGCGCTGGTGCAGGATCTCAATTCGCCTCCCTACGACGCCCTGCTGGCCGGCATGCGGACGACGTTCGAAACCAGCCGCAAGCCGCCGCTGATCTACGCCGGCGGGCACGATCACTCGCTCCAGGTGCTGACCGGGGCGGACGATGCCGACCCCCGCTTCGTGCTGGTGAGCGGTGCGGGCAGCAAGGTGTCTTCGCTCCAGATGGGGCCCGGACTGGTCTGGGGTGGGGCCGAGCCCGGCTACATGATGCTGGTCTTCCGGAAAGACGACGCCGTGGACCTCTTCGTGATGGCGGGCGAGAAGCAATACCGGGAGTGCACCGGCGCCGACTCGGTGGTCGCGGCTTGCATGGCCGCGGGACGGGCGGCGTTCAAGATCGTCTATTCCGCCTCGTTGCTGGGGCCCTCCAAGACGCCCCGCGAGCTCATCCCGGTGTCACCCGATACCATGGACCCCGGAACGCCGTGGTGGAGCGAACCCGACGAAGTCCCCGGCGCCGCCGCCGCCGAAAACCCCGAAGCGGAGCCCGAATTCGCCCCGCCGGCTGTGCCGCTGCATGTGCTGCTGGAGGGCGCCGATTCGGTGAGCGCGACACCGGGCCGAGCCTATCCCGCCGGCCGGCTTCGGCGGATCTTCGCGGGGGACCTCAACCGGCATCTATGGAGCGTCCCGGTGCGGCTCCCGGTGGTGAATCTGGAGACGGTGGGCGGCGGCCTCGATCCGGTCGAGATCATCGGAGGCAAGCAGACCGTGGGCCTGCGCTTCCGGGCCGCCAGCGGATTCGAATACAACTTCCGCCCGGTGGTGAAGAACGCCGGGGACGTGTTGCCGCGCTGGGTCCGGGCCAAATGGATCCATGCCGCGCTGGATGATCAGATGGCGGCGCAATTTCCCTTCGGGGCGGTGGTGGTGGCCGCGCTTCAGGATGCGGCGGGAATCGCCGCGCCCCGGCCGCTGCCGGTGGTAATGCCCAACGAGCCCCGGCTTGGCCGCTACCGTCCCGTGTTCGCCGGACGGGTCGGCCTCCTGAGCCTCCACCCCAACGAGCGCGAACGCAGTCGTCCCGGATTCGGCGGCTACCGCAAGATCATCGGCGGTCAGGAGGTTTTCGACTCGGTCCGCGCCGATCCGGAGAGCTCCTTCGACGACCGCTACTACCTGCGGATCCGCCTGGTCGACATGCTGGTGGGCGATTGGGACCGCCACCCGGGCCAGTGGCGCTGGGGCCGGCGCGAAGTCGAGGGCCGGACCCAGTGGCGTCCCATCCCCCAGGACCGGGACTGGGCGTTTTCGCGGATGGACGGACTGATTGGAAGAATCGCGCAGTGGCTGCTGCCCAAGTACGTCGGATTCTCGGATGAATTCCCCCCGGTCAAGCGCCTTGCCGAGTCAGGGTCGCCCAATGATCACCGGGTGCTCAACCGGCTCGATCGCGCAGCGTTCCTGGCCGAGGCGCGAGCCCTCCAGATGGCGCTGACCGACTCGGTCATCGAAGCGGCGGTGCTCGCGTTGCCGAGGGCCTACCTGGCCCATGAGCACGATCGCCTGGTCCCTGCCCTCAAGGCGCGCCGCGACCAGCTGGTGGAGTATGCGAACGACTACTACCGGTTGCTGGCGAAGAGCCTCCTGGTCTACGGGGCCGATCCGGTCGTGGATATCGTCGAATTCGAGAGGATGGACGGCGATCGGGCCCGGATCCGGGTGCGCACCGAAGGTCCGGAGGGCGTGGTGCGGTTTGAGCGGGTCATCGACGGAAGGGACACTCGCGAAGTGATCCTGTTCATCGACCGGGCCCGGGATCAGGTCCGGGGCTCCGACGATCTGCCGTTCAAGGTCGTGGTGGCTCCCCGGATCACGCCCTGACGCCGGGGCTCCCGCGTGGCGGGATGCGCCCCGGACGGCAAGATTGTGGCGATGATCACCACACCCCGGCCACCCCGCTTTCACGACCTGCCTTCGTTCGTTGCCGCCCAAGCCGCCTTCGCACCCCTCGGCATCGAACCCGCTGTCCCGCCCGCTATCGCCGTGGTGGTGCGGCGCATCGACGATTGGAACACGACCAGCGCCGCGCGGCTGCAACGGGTTCCGCAGCTCTCTCCGGCGCGGCGATTCCTGGCGGTTGCCGACGTCGTCTCCACCTGCCTCAAGCTGATTCGAGCCACCGACACCGTCGCCATCCACGAGTGGCACCGGGATCCGGGGACCGACCCCATCCACCTCCTGATTTTCGCCCGGATCAAAGCCGGATTCCTCGAGCGCTACGACGCGCTGATTCGCCTGCTCGGCGAAGTGGCCACCGAAGCCGACATTGCCCGCCCCTCCGAGGTCGGCAATCTGCGATCGCTGGCCAGCAACACCCGGAAGCTGATGCAGCTGCTCGGCGCGGAGAGCGTCGTGAGCCGGGCCACGGTCGTGGCGAGTCTCGGGCTGTTCGCCTGGAGAGAGCGCGTCTTCCTGGTCGCTGTCTTCGGTCGCCTCCTTCGCTCCAACCCCTCGCTGCCCTTCGGCTGGGGCAACCGCCGGCTGGCCCGGCGGATCAACGCGAAAGTCGGCTTCGCGGCGGTGGACTACACCCGGGCGGAGGATCTTCGGCAGGCCCACCGTGCGCTCCGGTCCCGGGGCGTGCGTGGTGCTGCGGCCGACGAATGGATCGTGCGGGCGCTCCGGTTGGCACACGACGCCTCGGGCCGCGCCTGGAAGGGCTTGCTCCGGCTGACCGAGCTGATCCAGTACGGCGACCTCGACCCGACCGGACCCGACTTTGGCTCGCGGCTGAGCGCCTCCATGACCGATGGAGTCCACTACACCCATGTGCCGGGTGGCGAAGTCGTCGTGCGGGACTATCGAATCGGAGCCCTGCTGGCGGTGCTCGACGGGAAGGTCGACAAGGCCACCGGGAGGGTGGTCCTGACCCAGGGTGGCGGGTCGGTCGTCCCCGGCATGTTCCGCCACAGCCAGGCGGGGATCGCGGCAGGGCGCAAATACCTCAAACCCCTCGACCGCTTCATGATGTCGATGGTCACCGCCGACGGAGAAGTCCACCGGACGCAAAAGGGCGCCTTCAACCGCTATTTCGGGTGGGGGCCCGTGCTCGACACTGCGCCCTTCGTCGAGGCAACGCTCCGCCGTCTGCTCGACCGGGCCGCCGAGAAGGCGGCGGCGCAAGGCGGGGTCTTCGATTTCAAGATGGATCTCGCATTCCACTTTCCGATCGCGGTCATCTGCCATCTGCTCGGCATCGCCCCGGCGGACGCGTCCCGGGTGCAGGGCTGGACCGAGGACTTCGTTCGCTCCCTCGACGCCGGGACCGGCATCTCGCCCGGGAGCCTGGCGGCCGGGAATCGCGCGACCCGGCAGCTGGAGGACCACCTGCGGGACATGATCCGCCGGGCGCGCGAGGGGGGCGATGTGCATGGGATCATCGGTGACCTCGCCCGAAAGACGCTGCCCTTCGAGGACGACGTGCTGCTGGCCAACCTGATCGTGCTGATCTTCGCGGGATTCGAAACCACGACGGGCCTGCTCTGCATGGGAATCAACGAGCTGCTCCAGCGTCCTGAGCAATGGAGCTACCTGCGGTCTCGCCTGGTCGAGGGGGCGGAGCTGGAAGTCGATGGCGAGACCGTGCGGGACAGCGACCTTCGCTGGTCCCTCTGGGCATTTGGAGCCGTGTCGCTCGACCCTGCCAATCAGGACCGCGTCGCGCGGTTAAAGGGCCAGCTGGCGAAGGCACCGGCGCTGGCCGAGCGCAGGGAGGCGCTCGCGGAGCAGGAGCGATGCCTCGAGGCCGCGGTGGAGGAGATGCTGCGGTACACGGCGCCCGGCAGCGTCATTCCCCTCGCGGTGAATGAGGACCTGGTCGTCACGCTCGAGGACGAGGTGCGGGTGGCCGGCCGAGTGCGCCCGGCCGGTGAGACGATCCGGTTCGAGAAAGGCCAGATCGTCAACATCGCGGTCGATGAGCTCAACCGGAGGTGCCCGATGGGGGCGGGCAGGTTCGACGCTGGGTCTGATGGGCACTTCGATATTTCGCGCGACGATAACAAGCACCACCTGAGCTTCGGCCGGGCGCATTCCTGCATCGGGGCCCGCCTGGCCACCGAGAACATGAAACGGGCTCTCCAGGCGGTCCTGCAACGGTTCCCGGACCTGGAGCGCGCCGGTCAGCCCCAGCCGCAGCAATTCGACCTGTTCAACGGACTCGCCGCGCTGCCGGTTCGGATTGGCGGGGTAGGCCCTTCGGCTCGGCGGTAATTCCCCAACCCTCGAGAGCGGGAGCGGCCGCCGCCCCGAGCTCTCGGGCGGAACCTACTCTCGACGCAGCGCCGAGATCGGATCCGCCCGGGTGGCGCGGCGGGCGGGAACGTAGCAGGCCAGCGTGGCCGCCAGGGTCAGGATGGCTCCCACCGACAGGAAAGTGACCGGGTCCATCGGACTTACTTCGAAGAGCAGCGATCCGAGGAGCCGGGTCAGCCAGAATGCGCCGGCCACTCCGATCGCGAGGCCGAGAAACGCCAGGAACAGGCCCTGGCCCATGACCAGGCGCAGGACATCGCGAGGGGCCGCGCCCAGCGCCAGCCGGACGCCGAACTCGCTCAGACGACCGTTCACGTTGAGCGACATCACCCCATAGATCCCGATGACCGCCAGCAGCAGGGCGAGCCCCGCAAACCCGGTGAGGAGCACGTTGGTGAGGCGGGCGACGCTCAGCGATTCGGCCATCGCCCCCTCCATGGTGTGCACCTCGGAAACCGGAAGCGTGGGGTCCAGCTCGGCGACCCGTTGGCGGAGCTCCGCCACCAGGGCCTGAGGATCGCCTCCGCTCCGAAGCACGAGATAGGTCGACCAGGCCGGGCTCTGGGAGAGCGACCGGTACATCTCGAAGTTGGGCCGCTCGCGCAGGCTGGCGTGCTTGACGTTCGGTGCGACGCCCACGATGGTGAGCCAGGGCGTGGCGCTGTCGGTGCTGACGCGAATCCGCTTGCCGATGGGATCGGTGCCGGGCCAGTACTGCCGGGCTACCGTCTCGTCCACGACGACGACGGGCGGCGCGCCGGCGACGTCGCTCACGAGGATGCCCCGGCCCCGGAGAATCGGCGTCCCCATGGCTTCGAAATAGCCTGGTGAGACGGCCCGGTTGTTGATGACCGGAACGGCTTCGCCCGGCTTGGGGGGCTGTCCTTCCACGTACAACTCCTGCTGCGGATTGCCCCGGCTGAACGGCACCCGGTTCACCAGCCCCGCCTGATGCACCCCGGGCAGGGATCGAACCGCTTCGAGCAGCCGGCTCTGGAATACCCGGACCACCGTATCGTTTCCGTACTTCGGCCACGGCAGCTGGACCCGCGCGGTCAGTACGCCGTCGGGCCGGAATCCCGGGTTCACCTCCAGGGTGCGCCGAAAGCTGCGGAGCAGGAGCCCGGCTCCGACCAGCAGGATCAGTGACAGGGCGATCTGCGCGACCACGAATCCGTGGCCCAAGCCTCGCGCGGTTCGCGAGGTGCCGCCGCGTCCGCCTTCCCGGAGGCCCTCGAGCGGATCCAGGCGGGAAGCGCGAACTGCCGGCGCCACCCCGAACAGCAGGCCGGCGGCGAGCGTCACGCCCAGGGTGAATATCAGAGCGGTCGGATCGAGCCGCACCTCGGCCAATCGGGGTACCGGTCCCACTTCAAGACCCTGGATCGCGCGGATGCCGAGCCAACCGAGGAGGAGCCCGGCAGCGCCGCCCAGCCCGGCGAGCAGCAGGCTTTCGGTGAGGAGCTGCGCGGCGAGCCGGCTCGAGGTGGCGCCGAGGCAGCAGCGCAGGGCCATCTCCCGGCCGCGCGCCAGCGCCCGGGCCAAGAGCAGGTTGCCGATGTTGGCCGAGGCAATGAGCAGCACGAACCCTACGGCACCCAGCAGGACCAGCAGGGGGGTGCGGGCATCACCCACCAGGCTCCGGAGCAGGGGCTGCACCACCGCGCGGGAGCCGGGTTTGGCGTCCGGGAAGCGTTCCGGCCGGCTGAGGAAGAACTCGTCGCTCATCGCGACCACTTCCCGGTGGGCATCGCCAACTGTCTGCCCGGGCTTGAGTCGCGCCACCGTCGAGAGGTACCAGTTGCCGGTATCGTCCGCTTCGAGCACCAGCGGAAACCACAGCTCGGCGCGCTGGGGAAAATCAAAGCCCGGAGGCATGATACCGACGACCACGGTCGGGCGGTCCCCCACCCGAATGGACTTGCCGACCAGGCCCTTGTCACCGCCAAAGCGACGGAGCCAGAGCGCGTGGCTCAGCACCACGACGTCGGTCTTGCCCGGGGTCCCTTCCTCCGCCAGAAACGTCCGCCCGGCCACCGGAACCTGCCGGAAGACGCGGAAGAAGTCGGTGGACACCCCGGAGGCCTGGACCCGCTCCGGCTCCCCGTCACCCGACAGGCTCACTCCGGCGACGGCGTACGCCGCCACCGATTCGAACACCCGAGTTCGCGCATGGAACGACACGAACATTGCCTCGGGATAGTCGACCACGGGCAGCCGCTTTTCCGGCGCGGTGCCCCAGAACGTGACCAGCTGATCGGATTCGGGATAGGGGAGCGGCTTGAGCAGGACCCCGTTGACCGTGCTGAAGATGGCGGTGTTGGCGCCGATACCCAGCGCCAGCGTCAGAATCGCGACCGCCGCAAAGCCGGGCCGGGTACGGAGCATCCGGAGGCCGAAGCGCAGGTCCTTGAGCAGACGTCCCAGCCGCCCGGCCCGGCCCCCTCCGACTCCGGGTGGCGGCGCCGGGGGCGCGGCGGGAGCCAGTACCTCAGTAAGCCCCTCGGACAAGTCGCGCTCGGAGAGCTCCTCCAGGGCGAGTCGGTGCGCCTCGTCGGCAGGAAGACCGCGGGAAATCAGGTCCCGAAACCGGTCCTCCAGGTGCTGGGCCAGCTCCTCCACGATCTCAGCTTCCTCGACCGGGGCCAGATGCAAGGCCGCCAGCCGGCGCCGGAGCTCCTCCCGCCACTCAGGCATGCTGCACTCCCGCAATCCGGTTGATGGCTTCGGCGAAGGCGGTCCAGGTTTTCCGCTGGGCGGCCAGGACCTTCTTGCCCTCGGCGGTGAGCCGGTAGTAGCGGCGGCGGCGCTGCCCCGCCTTTTCGACCCATCGGCCGTCGATCCAGCCGCGTTTCTCCAGCCGGTAGAGCAGCGGGTAGAGCGAGGCGACATGAAAGCGGAGCACGCCTTTGGAGCGGGACTCGATGAGCTTGCCCAGCTCATAGCCGTGCCGTTGCTCGTGCTCGATCAGGGACAGGATCAGCAGCTCGGCGCTTCCCTTCTTCCATTCCCGCTCCGGCATTGGCGACTCCATATGTGGTGTTACCATATATGTACCTCCCAGCCTTGGAGACGTCAAGAGCGGTGAGCGGTGAGCGGTGAGCGGTGAGCGGTGAGCGGTGAGCGGTGAGCGGTGAGCGGTGAGCGGTGAGCCCGAAGGTCACGAATTGCGCTTTGAGAGTAGACTTCAGGCTGACGGCTGAAGGCTGAAGGCTGAAGTGGCTAGGGAGGGAATCGATCCGGAGCGGCCGACAGGCCGCGAAGGAGAGCGAGCGCAGCGAGCTCAACCCCCGAGCTGTGACAGCCGTGACTCTCAGGAAGTGGTGAGGTGCGTATGGCTAGGGAGGGAATCGAACCCCCGACACGCGGATTTTCAGTCCGCTGCTCTACCAACTGAGCTACCTAGCCCGAAGGCGCGAGAATATAACCAGCCGACCCCCTAACCTCAAGAAAATCATGCGCTTCCTGCCGGTTTCCCCGCTGCTCTTGGCCGCCACAGTTGTGGCGCGGGCGCCTGCGCTGACCGCCCAGGCCCCCCGTCCCACCATGAGCATCGAAGAGTACGAGCCCCGCTCGACCCTGGTGGTGCCGGCCCACCCCAAGCCTCGCGCCAAGTTCCCCTTCATCGACGTGCATGGGCACCAGCCCACCGCTCCGTCCGAGACCGCCCTCGCCAAGCTGATCGCCGAGATGGACCAGCTCAACATGCGGGTGATGGTCAACCTGAGCGGACGCCAGGGTCCGGCGCTCGCCGCGGCCGTGCAGAACTACGCCCGCCACGCACAGCGTATCGTGTTCTTCGCCAATCTCAATTTCACCGGGCTGGACGACCCCGCCTGGGGCGCCCGGGCTGCGGCCCAGCTGGAACAGGATGTCCGCCAGTCCGGTGCCGTCGGCCTCAAGATCTTCAAGAATCTCGGCATGGACCTCAAGGACGGCGGCGGGCAGCGGGTCCGCACCGACGATCCCCGGCTCGACCCGGTGTGGCGCAAGGCGGGAGAGCTGGGCATCCCGGTGCTGATTCACACCGCCGAGCCGCCGGCCTTCTTCGACCCCATTGACAAATACAACGAGCGCTGGCTGGAGCTGACCCAGTTCCCCGGCCGGGCCCGGCCTCCGGAGCGCTACCCGCCCTTCGATTCCCTGATGACCGAGCAGCACCGGGTCTTCAAGCGGCATCCCGGCACCCAGTTCATCGCGGCGCATCTCGACTGGATGGGCGCCGATCTGGGCCGGCTGGGCCGGCTGCTCGACTCTCTTCCCAACGTGTTCACCGAGGTGGGCGCGGTGATCTACGAGCTGGGCCGCCAGCCCCGGGCGGCGCGGGAGTTTCTGATCAAGTACCAGGACCGGGTGATGATGGGGAAGGACGCCTATGCCGCGGAGGAGTATCCGGTCTACTTCCGGATATTCGAAACGGCGGATGAGTATTTCGACTACTACCGGAAGCGGCACGCCTTCTGGAAGATGTACGGCCTGGACCTGCCCGATCCGGTGCTCAAGAAGATCTACTACCAGAACGCCCTCCGGGTGATTCGGGGAATCCCCCGGGAGGGATTCCCCGAATAGCCCGGCCTACATCAGAGGAATCTTCGGCTTCTTGAAGATGCCCTGGATCTTCTGATTCACCGCGTTCTTCCCGGCGTCAATCGCCGCCTGCTTGGCCTGGGCCGCCATCTGCTTCATCGCGTCGTTGGCGGCATCCGCGATCACCTTGCCGATGTCCAGGTTCTTCATGGTCTCGCAGGCCTTCTGCATCGATGCTTCTTGTTCCGGGGTCATCTTGGGCATCTCGCCCGGATTCTGCGCAGAGGCCTTGGCCTGAGCCGCCTGAAGCTCGGCCTTCGCCTTGGCCAGTGAATCGGTGAGCTGCTGGCTGGCCAGGTAGCCGACCAGCCCCTGGGCCGCCGAGTCGGCGTTGCTGACGTGCTTGTCCGGGCTGAACACCACCCCGGCCGGGGGAGCGAAGGCGCCGGGCGAGACCGCCCCGAGCTTCACCTCGGTCGCGGTTTCCTCCATGTTGAAGCAGAGCAGCTTCATCTGGGAGTGCAGCACGATCGGGGCCTTGTCCATGCTGCACATGACCACCGGCCCGAATTTCCGCTCCTCGCAGGACTGGCCCGCATAGGTTTTGGTGCCGAGGTTTTCGCCCAGCGAGCTGAAGCTGCTCAGGCCGAATCCCTTGGTGAGCAGGGAGGACATCTCGCCCATGTTCTGATGGAGCCGCTTCTTGCCGGATCCGTCCAGACCGTCGTAGGCCTTGGCCATCAGGGGAAGCATGTTGGGCAGGACCGAGCCCTGCTTCTTGGAGACGTCGGCATTGTACATCGAGTCGGCCGTGGTCAGAGTCCAGGTCTCCGATGTCGTGGTCTTGCCCATCATCTTCATGGTACCGGTCTGCTTCCGCACCCAGCGGTCGCCCTCGAATGCCATGATGGCGCTGCCGGTGATGTCACCCGACAGGGTGTAGGTGACTTCGGCGCCTCCCTTGACGTTGGACTTGGGGAGTTTGAACGGGTTGGGCTGCGCGGCGGCGGGCGCGACGGCGACGACCAGGCCGATCGCCAGGACGGCAAGACGCATACGACACTCCGGGACGGAAGGAATCCGGCAAATATATCGGCGGGCGACTCTCCTGCCAGACTGCCGAAAACCCTTCATTGGTACTAGCCGGGGCGATCCGGTCCCAGCATCTTTTCGGCATGGACCTCGCCGACTTCCCCAATCTGACCGTCCTCGAGCATCCCCTGATCCAGCACAAGCTGGCCATCCTGCGGGACAAGTCCACGCCAGTCAAGGACTTCAAGCAGCTGGTCAGTGAAATTGCGATGCTCATGACCTACGAAGTCACCCGGAACCTGGCGACCGAGACAGTGGAGATCGAAACCCCGCTGGAGCGCACCACGGCCCGGAAGGTATCGGGAAAGAAGCTCACCCTGGTGCCGATCCTCCGCGCCGGGCTGGGCATGGTCGAGGGGATCACCCAGCTGATCCCTTCGGCCCGGGTGGGACACGTGGGCATGTTCCGCGACCATGAGACCCTGCTGCCGGTGAGCTACTACTTCAAGGTGCCCGCCGCCGAGACTGACCGTGACTTCTTCGTACTCGACCCGATGCTGGCGACGGGCGGCTCGGCGGTGGCCGCGGTCAGCAAGCTTCGGGAATCCGGCGCGGCCCGGGTCCGGTTTCTCTGCCTGGTCGCCGCGCCGGAGGGCGTCCAGGCCATGCTCACCGCCCACCCCACCGTTCCGGTCTTTGCGGCGGCCCTCGACCGCGAGCTCAATTCGGTGGGCTATATCCTCCCCGGACTCGGGGATGCGGGAGACAGGATCTTTGGAACCCGGTGAGCGGTGAGCGGGACCCGCCTTTCCCGCTCACCGCTCACCGCTCACCGCTCACCACCTAGGAGGGTCCGGCATGGCAGCACGGCTGACGTTTTGGGGTGCCGCGGGGCAGGTGACCGGTTCGATGCACCTGCTGGAAGCCGCCGGGGCCCGGATTCTCCTGGACGCCGGGCTGTTCCAGGGGCATCGCGCCGAGGCCGCTGCGCTCAACCGCAACCTGCCCTTCGATCCCCGCCGGATCGACGCCATCGTCGTCAGCCACGCCCACATCGATCACATCGGCCGGCTTCCGCTGCTGGTGCGGCACGGGTTCCACGGTCCCATCTTCGCCACCCCGGCGACCCGGGACCTCTGCGCCGTCATGCTGCCGGACGCCGCCCACATCCAGGAGAGCGACGCCGAGTTCCTGGCCCGCCGCGGCAAGGCAAGTGCCGTCAGTGAGCCACTCTACAACATGGCCGACGCCATCGCGGTGCAGGACCTCATCGAGGGGATACCCTACCGGCGGGTGCACTACCTGCGGAAGAACCTCGCCTTCGAGTTCACCGAGGCGGGCCACATCCTGGGCAGCGCGACGGTGGACCTCCGGCTGACCGAAGGCGGGAACACCCGGATCGTGTTCTCGGGGGACATCGGGCGCTACGGGCTTCCAATCATCCGGGATCCCGATCCTCCCACCGGTCCGATAGACACCCTGATCATCGAATCCACGTATGGAGACAAGGACCACGAGCCGGTGTCGGGCGCCGAAGAGCGGCTGGGGGAGATCATTCGCCGGGTGGCCGGGCGGGGAGGCAAGGTGCTGATTCCCGCTTTCGCGCTGGGGCGGATCCAGGAGGTGGTCTACTCCCTCCACCAGCTCCGCAAGGCGGGCCGGATCCCCGATGTGCAGATCTACGTGGACAGTCCCCTCGCGGTGGATGCGACCACCGTGTACCGGATGCATCCCGAGGTCTTCGACCGCCGGGAACAGATGCTGGCGAATTCCGACAAGATCTTCGATTTCCCGATGCTGCAGTACGTCAAGAAGGCCGAAGACTCGAAGCGTCTGAACACCTTGAATGGTCCCGCGGTCATCGTCGCGGCGTCGGGAATGTGCGAAGGAGGACGGATTCTCCATCACCTCAGGAATCACATCGGCGATCCGAAGAACTGCGTCCTCTTCGTCGGCTTTCAGGCGGAAGGCACCCTGGGCCGGAGGATTCAGGAGGGCACCCGGGAGGTCCGGATCTATGGGGAGACCTATGACGCGCGGGCGGAGGTGCAGTCCATAGACGGGCTTTCCGCCCACGCCGGCCGGGCCGAGCTCCGGGCCTGGGTCAAGCGCCTCGGCGGGCCGGTGCGGCGGGCTTTCGTGGTCCACGGCGAAACCGGGCCGGCCACCGCGATGGCGGAGCTGCTCCGCGGGGAAGGAGTGGGCCAGGTGACGGTTCCCCAGATGGGCGAGTCGTACGAGCTGTGACCCGCGCGCTCAGGTGGGGGGGCCGGCTGGTCGCACTCGCGGCCCTGGGCTACGCCGTGCTGTTCGGCTGGGTCTACTGGGTAAGCCGCCAGGACCAGCGCGAGGCGGCCGACGCCATCGTGGTGCTGGGCGCTGCCCAGTACAACGGACGCCCCTCGCCGGTGCTCAAGGCCCGGCTCGATCACGCGCTCGCGCTGTATCGCGAGGGACTCGCCCCGCTGGTGGTGGTCACCGGGGGCATCGGCCCGGGAGACCGGATGAGTGAAGCAACCGTGGGACACAAATACCTTCGCACTCAGATTCCCGATTCGGCCATCATCGTGCGGCCGGACGGCAGGACCACCGAAGAATCCATGCGCTCGGTGGCGGAATGGATGCGGGAACGGGAGGCGGCCCGGGTGCTCCTGGTCAGCGACCCGTTCCACATGGCGCGGCTCCGCCTCGAAGCCCGGCACGCCGACCTCCGGGCGTTTGTCTCGCCCACCCGCACCAGTCCGATCATGGCCGGCAGCCGGACCGAAGCCGGCTATCTCGCCGTGGAGGCATTAAAGCTCCCGGCCATCGCGCTCCGAAACCTCCTGGGATCGTCTTCTCCCGACCCCGAGCCGGTCGTTCACTGAGCCGGGGCTCTCGATTCCCTTTCCCTTTTCCCTGGAATCCCATGATGCCTTTCCGGGTCACACTCGCCCTCTCGCTCTGGGCCGTCTCCCTCCCGGCCCAGTCGCCGGCCCCGATCCGGGTGCCCTACACCATCGATACCCTGCCCAACGGGCTCACCCTCATCGTCCATGAGGACCATTCGGTTCCCGTGGTCACCGCCTACACCTGGTTTCACGTCGGCTCGGCCGACGAGGAGCCGGGCCGCACCGGGTTCGCCCACCTCTTCGAGCACCTCATGTTCATGGGCTCGCAGCACGCGCCCTACCCCCAGTTCGACCGGCTGCTCGAAGCGGCGGGCGCCAGCAACAACGGCTCCACCAGCAACGACCGGACCAATTACTACGAGCAGGGTCCGGTCTCCGCGCTGCCGCTCATGCTCTGGCTCGACGCCGACCGGATGGGGTGGCTGCTGCCCACGATGGACTCCGCCAAGGTGGACCTCCAGCGCGACGTGGTGAAGAACGAGCGGCGGCAGGGGGTGGAAAATCGCCCCTACGGACTGGTGGAAGACATCCTGCCCGGGATGCTCTATCCTCCGGGACACCCCTACAGCTGGACCGTGATCGGCTCGATGAAGGACCTGTCGGCCGCTTCGCTCGAGGACGTGAAGAACTTCTTCCGGAAGTACTACGCTCCCAACAACGCTGTGATCGTGGTGGCAGGCGACGTGAAGGCCGCGGAGGTCAAGGCGCTGGTCTGGAAGTATTTTGCCGACATCCCCCGGGGTCCCGCCATCAGCAGACCGGTCGTGCAGCCGGTCATGCTCGCCCGCGACACCGTGCACATCGCCGAAGACCGGGTGCAGGTTCCCCGCCTGCACTACAGCTGGCACAGCCCGAAGCTGGGCACCGCCGACGATGCCGCCCTCGACCTGGTCGCCTACATCCTGACCGGCTCGCGGACCAGCCGCCTCACCCGGAAGCTGGTCTACGAGCTCCAGATCGCCACCGACGCCGATGCGTTCCAGGCGAGCAAGCGGCTGGCCAGCGATTTCACGGTGACGGCGACCGCACGGCCGGGTCACGCCCTCCCCGAGCTGCAGCGGGTGATCGACGCCGAGCTCGCCCGGCTGGCCGAGGAAGGCCCCACCCCGCGCGAGCTGGATCAGGCCAAGAACACCACCGAAGCCCAGTTCCTGAGCCTGCTGGAGAGCACCAACCGGAAGGCCAACCAGATGAACTCGTACTACTACCAGTCGGGCAATCCGGACGGGTTCCAGGCCGATCTCGATCGCTACCGGGCGGTGACGGCAGATGACATCCGCCGGGTGGTCCGGAGCTACCTGCTCGCGCCCAAGGCGGTGCTGAGCGTGGTGCCGCTGGGGAAGCCCGAGCTGGGTGTGCGGGGGAGGGTGACGCCATGATTGCGCGCACGCTGGTTGTGCTGGCGATCGGGATTGGAGGTTGGGGATTGGGGGCTGGGGAACTGCACGCCCAGGTCACCACGCCGCCCACCCTGGCGCCGCCGCCGGGACTCAAGATGCCGGCGGTGCAGGAAGCCCGGCTCCCCAACGGCCTTCGCCTGGTGGTGGTGCCGATGCACGAGGTGCCCCTGGTGCAGGTGGTGTTGAGCGTCGCCGGCGGAGGACGCGACGATGGCCCGCTCGCCGGACTGGCCACTTTCACGGCCGGCATGCTCGACAAGGGCGCCGGCAGCCGGGACGCCAACACGATCGCCGAGGATGTCGCCTACCTCGGCGCGACCCTCTTTGCCGGCGCCGACTGGAACGGTATCAATATCGCGCTCCGGGTTCCCAAGCGCTCCATGGGCCCGGCCCTCGATCTCATGGCCGATGTCGCGCTCCGGCCGGCGTTCAGCGCCGCCGAGGTAAAGCGGCAACGCGATCTCCGGCTTGCCAATCTGGTGCAGCAGAGGGACAACCCCGGCGCGGTGGCCAGCCTTCATTACAGCGCCCTGGTGTTTCCGAAGAATCACCCCTATCACCAGCCGCTCGGAGGCGATTCCGCCTCCACCTCGCCGCTGGACTCCGCCACGGTCAGAACTTTCTATCAGCGCTCGTTTCGGCCTGACCGCGCCACCATGGTGGTCACCGGCGACATCACCCTGCCGGAAGCCCGGGAAGAGATCGGCCGCCGGTTCGGATCCTGGCCCTCAGGTTCAGTCGCTCCGAAAGGCAGCTCACCAGCCGTCCAGCCGTCCAGCCGTCCCACAACCATCTTTCTGGTGGATAAACCTGCGGCCGCGCAGTCGGTGATCCGCATGGGACACCGGGGTGCATTGAGGAGTAGCCCTGACTACTACGCACTGCAAGTCATGAATACATTGCTAGGTGGCTCGTTCTCCTCCCGTCTCAATTCGAACCTCAGAGAGACCAAGGGCTATACCTATGGTGCCCGGTCTTCGTTCGATTTCCAGCCTCTTCCGGGGCCCTTTACAGCGCTGGCGGACGTGCGGACCGACGTGACCGACAGCTCACTGGTGGAGTTCATGAAGGAGCTGCGGCGGATCCGCGATTCCGCCGTGGATCCGGTGGAGCTGGAGCGCACCAAACAGTATCTGGCGCTCCGGGTTCCCGGATCGTTCGAAACCACGGGCCAGGTCGCCGGCCAGGTTGGCACCCTGCTCACCTTCGGGCTCCCCTTCACCTGGTTCGACGACTATGTGCGGCGTATCATGGCGGTGACGGCGGAGGAGGTGCGGCGGGTCGCCCGGCAATATGTCCATCCCGACTCCCTGACGATCGTGGTCGTCGGGGATGTGCAGAAAATCCGCCCCGGGATCGAGCGTCTGGGGTTCGGGCCGATCGAAGTCAGGAAACCCTGAGCATGGCGCTTCTCGAATCGGAACGGCGGTACCACGGCCGGGTCGTCCAGGTCGATCTCGACACGGTGCGGTTTCCCGACGGATCCACCGGCGTGCTGGAGATGATCCGCCACCCGGGTGCTTCGGCGGTGGTCCCGTTTCTGGATGACCCGGAGAGCCCGGATCCGCGGGTCCTGCTCATCCACCAGTACCGTCACGCCGCCGACGGCTCCTTGTGGGAGATCCCGGCGGGGACCCTGTCCCCGGGGGAAGCACCCCTGGCCTGCGCCCGCAGGGAGCTGGCCGAGGAAGCGGGCATGGAGGCGAAGGCGCTGGTGCGGCTCGCCACCATTTTCACCACGCCCGGCTTCACCGACGAGCGCATCCACCTCTACCTCGCCCGTGGACTGCTTCCGGTTGCCCTGGCCCGGGAACCCGATGAATTCATCACGGTTCACGAGAAGCGCTGGAGCGAGGTGGGGAGGATGATCCGGAGCGGCAAGATCCGGGACGGCAAGACTCTTTGTGCGCTGATGTATGTGAACTGCTTCCTTAGGGAGCCAGGGAGCCAGGGAGCCAGGGGGCCAGCGAGGTAGTTTCTGGCTCCCCGGCTCCCCGGCTCCCTGGCTCCCTGGCTCCCTAGTAGCTTTCCCTCATGCCACAACTCTCCTTCGACGCCTTCTCCAAACAGGTTAAAGCGGGCGAAATCCCCCCCGCGACATACCTGTACGGCGAGGAGGATGTGCTCAAGGACGAGGCGGTGCGGGCGGTGCTCGACCGGGTGGTGGATCCGGGCCTCCGTGAATTCAACCACGACGTGCGCAGCGCGGCTCAGCTCGACCCGGACGCCGTCGAGGCGCTTTGCACCACCCTGCCGATGATGGCCGATCGCAGGCTGGTGGTGATCCGCGACGTCGAGGCCTGGACCAAGAAGGCCCGGGCCAAGGCGGCGGTGCTGCGGTACCTGGAGCATCCCGCCCCCGAAACCGTCCTTATCCTGGTCCAGGGAGCGCCCCGGCGGGACGACGACCGGAACGAAGCCGACGCGGATCTGGCCCGGCTGGCCTGCACCGTGGAAGTGGGCCGGTATTCCCCGAAGCTCGGGGAAAAGTGGGTCCTCGCGCGGGCCCAGGACCGCGGCATCAGGTTCGAGCCCGACGCCGCCCGGCATCTCATCAACGCGGTCGACGGAGACCTCGGGGCGGCCCGGAGCGAGCTCG
>DATFGC010000004.1:0-2562 GCA_035249765.1 Gemmatimonadales bacterium
GCGAGCGCGGCGGGCGTGCTGGTGGGCGCGGCGCGGCCGTAGAGCAGCAGCGCCACCCGGAACAGCGCCGCTACCGAGGCCACCGTCCCGGAGGCCACCGCGCCCAGCGTCTTGGGATCGGTGGCCTCGTGGGCATACGCCTGCCGCAGCCGGAGCAGCTTGGCGCGGAACTCGGCCTCGAGCGCTCGGCGGAGATCGGCGGGATTCACCGCCCGTCCGGCCACCGGGTCTTCGCCCCGGAGCAGCCGGTGCGCGATCTGCATGTCGGTCACCTCGATCGGGAAGACGTCGGTCGCGGCCGCCCATTCCTCCCGCTCGATCAACAGCGGCGGGGGCTGTTGCTTGCCCCGCAGTCCGGCGAGCGCCACGCTCAGCCGCCGCAGGGTGGCCGGTCCCAGCTCCTCGCACACCAGCAGCAGGTTGACGTCGGAGACCCCGCTGCGGAATTCTCCCCGCGCTCCGGAGCCGTAGATCAGCGCGACATACCGGGTACCCAGCACGGCGTCGATTCGATCGAGCACCGGTGACACGATCCCGCCGACTTCGTCCTCCATCAGAACCTCCCCCCGGCGCCGCCGCCGCTGAATCCGCCCCCGCCTCCGAAGCCGCCGAATCCACCGCCGCCGCCGCCGCCGAATCCGCCCATGCCGCCGCCGAACCCGCCCCCGAAGCCGCCGCCCCACCATCCGCCCCCCCGGCGGCCCCGGCCTCGCCGGGTGGATCCCTGCGCCAGCAGAATCACGAGGATGAACACGATGATGAAAATGGTCTGGAGGGTTCCGCCGATTCTGCCGCCGGTGTCGTCATCGCCGCGCAGCCGGTCGCCGGCCAGGAGTGCGGAATCGCTGACGCCCATCTCCCGGGCGATGAGCCCGGCCAGCGCGCCGATTCCGGTTTCCAGCCCGGCCGCATAATCGCCGCGGGAGAAATAGGGGCGCATGAGATCGCGCACGCGTCCGGCCTGCAGATCGGTGACGATGCCTTCCAGCCCCCGGCCGGTCGCGATGAAGATCTGGCCCGAGTTGGGGTCGTTTTCCCGGCGAGGCACCAGCAGGAGGACCAGCCCGGCGTTGCGGCGCTGGTCGCCGACGGCGGCGGCCGCGCCCACGCCCCAGGCGCGCCCGATCGCGACGGCCACGTCCACCGCCGCACGGTCGCCGATGGTGGGGAGCACCACCACGGCCAGCTCGGCCCCGGTGGCGTTCCGGAGCCGCTCCGCCAGAGCTTCCAGCCGAGCCACCGCGCCGGGGTCGAGGGCGCCGGCGGCGTCGGTCACGAATCCGGTGGGGCGGGCGGGAAACAGCTCGGCAATCGCGCCGGGCTGCGCCGCGAGTGGAGCCCTCCCGCCTTGGAGGGCCAGCGCCAGCAGGATAGTTTTGAGCAATGTCACGCGCCGTCCCACTCGCGCTCCTGGTGCTCGCCGCAGCCTGTGGGGAACGCCGCGAGATCACCGTGCAGGTGCTGGTGCCCGATCTCGCCGGAGTCGCTACTCCGATCGGAGGAGTGGTCGTCGCCGCCATTCCCTACGATCGCGACAGCGTCATTGCGGCCATGGAAGCGCGGGCAACCGCGCCGCGTCCCCACACCCGGACCCTCGACAGCCTGTTCCAAGCGTTTCACGGACCCTTTCTCGCATTCAGCCGGGCGGCGTGGGCGGTCGAGCAAGCCACCCGGATCGGCGATTCCGCCGAGGCGGCCCGGCTCCGGCCCGAGATGGAACGCGCCCGGGCCGAGCTGAGCGCGGCCCGCGACACCCTCTGGCCCCGCATCGAGGCGCTCCGAATCGAGGCGCGGCAGTGGCAACTTAGCACCTTCGCCGGGTACGACACCGCCGCGCGGAGCCTGGCCCGGAGCCGGATGCGCACCCTGGGCTCCGACACCACCGACGCGGCCGGCTGGGCCACCTTGCGGGTCGCCCCGGGACCGTGGTGGATCACCGCCCGGTCTCCCGATCCCCAGGATCCGAACTTCGAGTGGTACTGGAACGTACGGGTGGATGCCGACACCGTACGCCTGGACCCGGCCTCCGGCCGTCACCTTCCGAGGTACTGAATGATGGGACGCACCCGATGGATTCTGCCCGCACTGCTCCTCACCCTCACCGGCGCGATTCAGACCGATCCGCTGGCGCCGCGCACCAAGGGCTCGGCCGCGGCACCGGTCACGGTGTACGAGATGTCGGATTTCCAGTGTCCCTATTGCAAGCGATTCAGCGAGGTCACCTTCCCCGCCCTGGAGAAGGAGTACATCGCGACCGGAAAGGTGCGCTGGATCTTCATCAACATGCCGCTGGTGTCGATCCACCCCAACGCGGTCCCCGCGGCGGAATTCGCGATGTGCGCCGCGCGGGAAGGCAAATTCTGGCCCGCTCACGACCTGCTCTACCGCCGCCAGGACGTCTGGGCGCCGCTCAAGAACCCGGCCGCGTTTCTGCTCTCGCTGGCCGATTCGCTCAAGATCCCCCGGGGCCGGATCACCCCCTGCCTCGAAAAGGGCGAGACCCGCGCACTGGTCCGGAGCGACTCCGAGGGCTCGGTGAAGGCGGGCGCCTCCAGCACCCCG
>DATFGC010000005.1:0-6729 GCA_035249765.1 Gemmatimonadales bacterium
TGGCAAACCCCGGTTTCACGTTTGGCACCTCGGCGGTGGCAACGGCGCGCCCGCCCCAGCACGATTGGCGCCGCCGCATCGCGATCCCCGCGCTGGCGGCCGCGGGACTCCTCGCGATCGCAGCGCTGTGGCTGGCGCTCCAGCGTCCAGCGCCGCCTCCGGGGCCGGTCGCCCGATACCGCGTCGCGCTCGCGCCGGGACGAGGATTGGCCGGCACCCCGTGGACTCGGCTTGCCGTGTCGCCCGACGGGTCCCGGCTGGTGTATGTGGGAGCCTCGGACCGGGGCACTCAGCTCTTTGTGAGGACCCAGGACCAGCTCGATGCTGAGCCGGTGCCCGGTACCGAAGGCGCGATCAACCCCGCCTTTGCTCAGGATGGAAACCGGGTCGCGTTCATGGACCGGATCGCCGGCGGCAATGTCAAGGTCGTCTCGCTGAGCGGCGGGGCGGTCACGACCGTGACCGACTCGTTGATCGGGGCTCCTGGCGTCGCCTGGGGATCGGATGGATACATCTACTACGACCAGATCGGTGTCGGCCCGTTGATGCGGGTACGGGAGACCGGTGGGGGGGCCGAAAGCATCGGCCGGCTCGATTCTGCCCGGGGAGAATTGCAGCACTCCTGGCCGGACGTTCTGCCCAACGGCAAGGGCGTCATTTTCACCGTGAGCCACCATGGTCCGGGTTCCATGGGGGGGCCGGAGGAGGAGATCGCTGTTCTCGACCTGGCGACCCGAACCCATCGCGTCCTGCTCCGCGGCATCTTCGCCCGCTACGCGGCGACCGGTCACCTGCTGTACATCACCTTCGAAGGCACCCTCATGGCGGTGTCCTTCGACCAGGACCGGATGGAGATCGTTGGTGAGCCGGTGGCCCTCGGGGACGGCATCGGGGTTCGGGTCGGTGGAGGGGCGGTGGACCTGGCGCTCTCCGCGTCAGGCACCCTCTGGTACGCGGCCGGTGGAGTGGGATTGGCCGGCTCCGATGAGGCGGTCTGGGTCACCAGGGAGGGGCAGACGACCCCCATTCCGGGGGTGACCGGCCTGCTGAGCGACCCGGCGTTGTCCCTCGATGGCAAGCGGCTGGCGATCGGCGTCCGCGAGCTCACCTCCCATATCATGATCAAGGAGCTCGACCAGGGGCCGGTCTCGAAGCTCACCACGGGAAGCAGCAACAATTGGAGGGCGGCGTGGATGGCGGACGGCCGCTCCGTGGGGTACGTGTCGCAGGCTATTGGCCCCAGAAGCAATCGCGACGCTTACCACCTCCCAGCCGACGGCAGCCGGGCGCCAACGCTGTTGCTCGACCTGGAGGAGAACATCGACAGGGTGGTCTTCTCCCGCGACGGGGCGTGGGTCCTGTACCAGATCGTCCGCTCTCCCGGCCTGCGGGACCTCTTCGCCCGTCGACTGGGCTCCGACTCCTCCATCGCCCTCGCCGCCAGCAGGGCCGACGAGGTGGCGCCGGCGCTGTCACCCGATGGCCACTGGCTCGCGTACGTGTCCAATGAGTCGGGCGTCTTCGAGGTCTACGTGCGACCGTTCCCCAACATTGCCGACGGGCGCTGGCAGATCTCCATATCGGGTGGGGCGGAGCCGGTCTGGGCCAACTCCGGGCGAGAGCTGTTCTACCGTTCGAGCGGCGCGGTCAACGACAGCCAGATGGTGATCGCGGTGACCACGGGGAAGAGCTTCGTTCCGGGAGCCCGGAAATCCCTGTTCCCGCTGACCCGGTACTCCACCAATGTCGTCTATCAGCAGTACGCGGTGGCTCCGGACGATCGTCGCTTCGTGATGCTTCGTGCCACCGAGGCGAACCGGGCAGATCAGCTGATCGTGGTGGAGAACTTCTTCGAGGTGTTGCGAACGCGGGTGGCCCGGCAGTAGGCCGGATATCGTGCTCCCTGCCATGGGGACCACAGATTACACAGATAACAACGGATTTGAAAAGCACACCTTCAATTGTTTCCGGGTCCTTGGACTGAAGCATGTTTGACAGCTCTTTCGGATAGGACCACGGCAGCGACAGGCCCGTCCGGAGCGGCTTTTCAAAAGCCTTTCAGGTCAAGAACCTGATAGCAAATGGTGGTGTGCTTTTCAAAATCTGTGGAATCTGTGGATCAACCGTCCAAGGAGCACGATCTTTCTCCTGAGCAAGTACATTCAGGAGCCGTTTGACCCCCACAAGAGGTCCCTAACCTGACCCAGTCCCGGCTTTCGGCAGCGCTCGCCGACCGCTACCGGATCGAGCGCGAGCTCGGTCAGGGCGGCATGGCCACGGTGTATCTGGCCGAAGACCTCCGCCACAAACGGAAGGTCGCGCTCAAGGTGCTCAAGCCCGAGCTGGCCGCCGTCCTGGGGGGCGAGCGGTTCGTGCAGGAGATCACCACCACCGCGGCGCTCCAGCATCCCCACATCCTGCCGCTGTTCGATTCCGGCACCGCGGACGGGTTTCTTTACTACGTCATGCCCTACATCCAGGGCGAAACCCTGCGCAGCAAGCTCGACCGGGAAACCCAGCTCGGGATCGACGAGGCGGTGCGGATTACCCGCGAGGTGGCCGATGCCCTCGACTATGCCCACCGTCACGGGGTGATCCACCGGGACATCAAGCCCGAGAACATCCTGCTGCACGACGGCCGCCCGATGGTGGCCGACTTCGGGATCGCGCTGGCGGTGAGCGCGGCGGCCGGCGGCCGGATGACCGAGACCGGGCTCTCCCTTGGCACGCCGCACTACATGAGTCCGGAGCAGGCCACCGCCGAGAAGGAGCTGAGCAACCGCTCCGACATCTACTCGCTTGGCTGCGTGCTGTACGAGATGCTGACCGGGAGCCCGCCCCATGTCGGCGCCACTGCCCAGCAAATCGTGATGAAGATCGTGATGGACTCGGCGCGGCCGGTGAGCGAGCTCCGGAAGTCGGTGCCCCCCAATGTGGCAGCGGCGGCGAGCAAGGCGCTGGAGAAGCTGCCCGCCGACCGGTTTACCAGCGCGGCCGAGTTTTCCGCCGCTCTCAACAATCCGGCGTTCACGGCTGCGGTGGCTGGTCGCCCCATCGCTGCCGTTCGGTCGTATCTTGTCGCCGCGCTTGCCGCAACCACCGTCATCCTCGCCCTGCTGGCCGGCTGGGCGTTGCTTCAGCCGGCGCCCCGGTCCGAGCCGGAGCCTGTCCTGTTTCAGCTGGTTGGCGGCGCGAACTTCCGCATCCAGGGCGACTTCACGCAGCCGTTTGCCGTGTCCGACGATGGCCGTACCATCGTATTCATCGCTGACACCGGCGGGACCAGGAGTCTTTGGACGCGCGCACTCGACGAGCCGATACCGCGAATGCTCGAGGGTACGGAGGGTGGGATGCAGCCGTCTGTTTCGCCCGACGGGCAGTGGGTTGCGTTCGTGGTGGGCAACCAGGTGGTGCGCAAAGTGGGACTGGCGGGTGGCACGGCAACGACTTTGGGGACGATCGACGGCGTCACCGCCGCCATCGACTGGGTGTCCGACGACGAGATCGTCTTTGAGCGATTCGGATCGGGCATCCACCGGATCAGTGCGCAGGGAGGGGTCCCAACGAAGTGGATTCCGCTCGATACGGCCACCGGGGAGTCCAGCCAGCGCCGGCCGTTCGTGTGGCGTGAGGGCGGACGTCTGAGAGTCTTCTATGCCAGTTCATCCCGCGACGGCACCACCCGCCTCGCCGTGTTTGCCCCCGAAGATGGACGGCGTCAGCGGCTGGACCTCGACGGAGTTCAAGTGCTCGGCATGATCGACGGTCACCTGATCTACACCCGTCCCGACGGCGCGCTGATGGCTGTGAATTTCGACGCCCGGGACATGCGGCTGCTCGGGGCACCGCGCCAATTGACTGAGCGGGTTCACTCGGGCGGCACGGGAACCCAGGTCGCTCTGTCCCCGGGCGGGACCCTCGTGTATCAGGTGCCGACCGGTGGAGCCTCGCGCCTCGTGCTGGCGGACTCGACGGGCGCCGTCTCGCCGGTCGTGGATCAGGCCCGGGCGTTCGGGGCTTCGCGATTCTCCCCCGATGGCCGCCGGATCGCCGTCGTGATCGGCGACCCCGGCGCCGGTACCGACAATATCTGGGTCGTGGATCGGGGATCGGGACAGGCAACCCGCATGACCCAGGGTGGTCACGCTGCTCTGGTGGATTGGATCTCTGACGGACTCGTGTTCATTCGCCGAAGGGCCCTGTGGATGCAGCCGGTCGGGGCCGGCGGCGAGCCTCGCCTGCTGGCCGACTCCAGCCTGCAAATCAATGATGCGTCGGTCGTTCCCGGCGGCCGCTCGGCTGTGATACGGGGTCCGCGCGCCGAGCTCCTCCGGGTTGCGCTCGACGGCCCTGGGGTACCGGACACCGTCGTCCAGCCTTTTGGGTCCGGAAACTCCGTTCGGGCCGGCTGGCCCCGAGTGTCACCTGATGGCAAGTGGGTCGCGTACACCCACCGGAACGAGTATCAGGTGTACGTCCGGTCGCTCGGCGATGGTGGGACCTTCCAGGTTTCCGACGAGGGTGGATCCGATCCCGTGTGGGGAAGCAATGCAACTCGTCTCTACTACCACGCGGGCACCGAGGTGATCCAGGCCGAGCTCCGGACCACGCCGACCCTGGAAGTATTGCGGCGCAACCGTCTCGACCAGGTGCGGCCGGGCGCGGTTGTCGATGACGTGGCGCCGGACGGCCGGTCACTGCTGATGCGTATCCCGGTCGGCCTGGGAACTGAAGTTCGCGTTGTGGTGCACTGGTCCACCAGCCTCCGCCGGGCGCTCCAGGGACCGGGAGCCGAGTAACCATGGCCGAGACTCCCGCCGGACCCGGAGCTACCGCTGGGCGTGATAGACCTTGTTGGCGATCAGCCACCTCCCGTCGGATTTCAGCAGGACGAAATAGTCGGTGAAGGTCGTCGCACCGTGCTTGAGCGTGGCCCTGGCCATGGCCGCGGTCCCGCTGACGTCGACGACGTCGATGACCCGGGTTCGTGAAGCCTCGTCCGCGGCGGGCTGGCCGCGGAAGTTGGCGACGTACTGATCCACGGTCCAGGACACGAAGGCCCGGTTGCGCAGCCCCTCGATGTGGGCGGTCGGCAGGAAGGCGGCGCGCATGGTGTCCGGGTTGGCCGTCGCGTGGCCGCGGAAGTACACCCCGATCACCTCACGAATGGCCTTGGTATCGGCATCGGGGGCTTGAGCCGTGAGCGGGGCGGCGAGGGCACAGAAAAGCGCGGCGGCGGAAGCTCTCAGCATGGGATCGTTCCTCGGGTCGTCATGGGTCGGCTACGAGGGAACTGCGGGTGACCCCCTCGCCCTGTTTCGGGGCCAGTCCAGGTGCTCCCTGGCCTGGGGACCACAGATTACACGGATAACAGCAGACTGAAAAGCACACCCCCAATTTTCACCAGATTCCTGGACTGAAGAAAGTTTGACTACACTTGCGGATAGGACCGCGATTGCCAGAAGCGCTTTCCGGAAGGCTTTTCACATTCTTTTTCGGTCGAGGACCCGGAAACAATTGATGATGTGCCTTTCAAATCTGCTCCGGGACTGAGATGGGCCCCTTCGGACGCCTTGCGTCCTCAGGGTGACAGCCGTCACCCCGAGCGAAGCCAAAGCCCTGAGCGCAGCGAGGGGGCCGAGCTCCTCCCGCTTCGCTTCGCTCAGCGTGACAGCTCCGCCCGGCATTGGCGGGTCAGCCCCATCGCTGCTACCGTAGAGCATGGCCCTCCTGTCCGCCGGGCTCCCGCTGCTCCTGCTGGTTCAGGCTTCCGGTGCCTCGGTGGCCGGCACCGTTCGCGATGAGGACACCGGCGCCCCGATTCCGGGCGCGACCGTCGCGCTGACCGATCTGAATCGCCAGACCACGAGCGACGGGTTCGGCCGCTGGGTGTTTCTCGAGGTTCCGTCCGGTCCCCAGCATCTCCGAGTCCGTGCGATCGGCCGCCGGCCGCGCACGGTGAGTGCGCTGGTGCCGAAGGCGGGCCGGCTCACCATCGATCTCTCGCTCCGCGCCGAAGCGGTCCGGCTCCCCGGGGTCGAAGTCCACGGCGCGGTCGCCGTCCCCGGCCTCGACCGCGATACCGTCGCCACCGACCGCTGGATCTCCCTCGCCGCGGTGCGGCACCATCCCCTCCTCGCCGAGCCCGATGTCTTCCAGGCCCTCGCCGGCGGCGAGATCGCGCTGCGGCCCGAGTCGCCGAGCGGCGTGCATATCCACGGTGGTGCGGCCGACCAGACCGCCTACCTGCTGGACGGCATTCCGGTGTTCAATCCGTACCATGCCGGCGGAATGTTCAGCGCCTGGAATCCCGACCTGCTGGCCGCGGTGCACCTCGCGACCACGCTCACCGCGGGCGGGCCGCACTCGCTGTCGGGCGCCGTCGCGGGAGTAACCCGCACTCCCGGCCAGCGGTTCACCGCGCAGGGAAGCCTGAGCACGACCCAGACCCGGATGACGCTCGACGGCCCGCTCGGCGGCGGCGCAAGTTTCCTGGCCGGGATTCGGTTCGGGTATCACGGCCTCTTCGCGCCGGCGCGGGAGTCGTCCTACCTGGCCGGCGGGTCCGGTGACTGGATGGTCAAGCTGGAGGCCCCAGTCCTCCGGGGACGGCTCCGGCTGCTCGCCGTCGCCAGTGAGGACGATCTCAGCGCCGATGCCGGGAGCGGCGACGGGCATCCTAACCCGCTGCGGAACAGCTTCGAATGGGAGAGCCGGTCGCTCGGCGCG
>DATFGC010000006.1:0-3342 GCA_035249765.1 Gemmatimonadales bacterium
TCTGGGAAATTGCTCCGCGCCATGGCGAGCAGCTCACCATGACCCATCGGAGCCAGCAGATCGTCCATGCGGTTGCGGGGACCGGGGTGGAATCCCCGGTCGAAGCATGAGGTACCATTTCTGCGGGCTTCTGCTCGCCGGGGTCCTCCTGGCCGGGTCGAGCGGTTCCCTGAAAGCGCAGGACAGCCTGGCGGCGCGCGCGCGGCTGCAGGCGGCCTCCGGTGATTTTCGCCGGGCGGCCTCGACCTGGCGCCTGGTCCTCGATGCGCGCCCGAACGACCGATCGGCCCTGGCCGGTCTGGTCGACGCGCTGGAAGCCAGCGGCGAGTGGCGCAACGCCATCGTTCCGCTCGACCGGCTGCTCGAGCTGGGCGGGGCTGATCCGGCGCGGCTCCGGCAGCGGGGGATCTACGCCGCCTGGAGCGGCGATCGGGAACGGGGCCTGACGCTGCTCCGGAAAGCGGTGACCCTCCGTCCCAGAGATCCGGTGTCGCTCGGCGCGCTCGCGCAGGTGCTGAGCTGGTCTCCCACGACCCGGGACGAGGGGGCCCAGCGGTTCGCCGAAGCGCTCCGGTACGACTCGGCCAGCACGGACTTGCTGGTGGGTTACGCCGATCTGCTTTCCTGGACTCCTCGCACCCGGGCCCGGGCCGCGGGGCTTTACCGCCGCACCCTGTCGCACCAGCCGGGGGAGCCTCGGGCGCGGGTCGGGCTTGCCAATCTCCTGGCCTGGAAAGGCGAGCCGAGTCGGGCGCTGCCGATCTACGATTCGGTCCTCGCCGATGATCCCGACCACATCGAGGCGCTGCGAGGCCGGGGTGCCGCGCTGAATCAGCTGGGCCGCCACGACTACGCGGCAGTCTCGCTGGAACGGGCCCTTGCGCTCGCCCCGCAGGACACCGCCATCGCCGGCGAGCTGGCCCGGGCCGAGCTGGGCAGCGGTCGCTTCCGCTCCGCCCGAGGACGGCTGTCGGGGCGGGTGGCTCCCGTCTTCCTGGGCGTCGCGGATTCCGCGCTCCGGGCCACCGCCTCGGCCGCGGAGATCTCGGGCCTGGTGCGGGGGCGGAAGAACCAGCTCGACCTGAGCCGGGTACTTGCCCGGACCACTGGCGCTCTGGGGTCCCTCAAGTTGTTTGCGGAGTACGAGCGGTCGGAGCTCCGGGATGGAATCGCCGGCTTTGGAAGCGATGGCTACGGCGGAGGGGCCCGGCTCGATCACGGCGGGCTGGCGATTTCGGCCGGGGGCCGGGTGCGCGAGGTGCACGGCCTGGGCAGGAGCCAATGGGACGGCTACATCGACCTCGGCTGGCGGGTCTCGAAACGCCTGGCGGTGCGCGCGGGAGCCGCCCGCGCACCGGTGGAAGAGAGCCGGCGCAGCGTGCAGGGAGAGCTCGATGGCGGCCAGCTCCGCGGCGCAGCCAACGCCAACCTCGCCCATGTCACCCTCGAGCTGGCGGATCTGCCGGGGCCCTTCGACGCCGAAGCCACCATCCTGGCCGGCCGGTACACCGGCCTGGGCCTGGAGTCGAATCAACGGGTGTCCCTGGATACCAGGGTGGGCCTGGTGCTGAATGGCTCGGCCCCCTGGGTCAGGATCGGCTACGGATTCACCGCAACCGAGTTCGACTACAACGCCGATCCCGGGTTTACCCAGGCGCCGGCGCAGCGGGGCGGCTACTTCAGCCCCGCGAAGTACTGGAGACACCAGGGAATCCTGCAGATCGCGCAGCCGCTCGGCTCCCGGGTCCGCTGGGAGGCCGATGCGCGGCTGGGGCGGGAGTGGCTGCGGCAGCTCGACGGCGCCCCGACCGGCTCCCGGAATTCCGCGGTCGCACACACCGCCCTCACCCTCCGGCTCGGCTCGAGACTCGACCTGGGAACCCGGTTCCTCTATGTCAACGCCTTCGATGCGTTCGAGATGAAGGAGCTGGCCACCGTGCTCAAGGTGTACTTCCGGTAGCCCGTACGCGGCGGCTATTGCAGGGCGGCCCGGTAGGCCGAAGGGGTGACGCCGAGGGTGCGGCGGAAGACGTTGGTGAAGTGGCTCTGATCGTAGAACCCCGCCCGGAGCGCGATCTCGCTCAGCGGCTCGGCGGTTTCCGCCAGCTCACGGGCGGCGTGCATAACCCGCAGGGTCCGGATCCGCTCTCCCACGGTGCACCCGAAATAGCGCCGGTATCCCCGCGCCAGGGTGGCCGGGTTCACCCCGACTTCGCGGGCGATCTCGCCGATCGACACGCCGGTGCGGAACCGGTCCCGGATCTGCTCCTCCACCGCCAGCAGCCAGCGCGGTGTGTTGGCCTCCCGCCGGGGCGCTCCGATCCGGGCCAGCTCCACCAGCAGCTCGAGCGCCAGTCCCTCCGCCGCGATCGGTCCGGCGGTATCGGTGGCGGTCAGCTCCGCCGCCATCCGGTGGGCCAGCTCCGCGCTCCGCCCTCCCGAGGTGTGCCAGCGCTCCTCCAGCACCCGATAGATGGCGGGCACCTCCGCGAAGCGGTTCCGGTCCACCTCGATCCGCAATCCCCGGGTCTCGGCCTCGCCGAAGCGGTTCGAGTGCGGCTCCCCGGCGGGCATCACCTTGAGCGTCGCGGTGCCGCAGTCAGCCGCCTCGCCGTGGCAATATTCGGTGAATCCGCCCCGGAGCACGTAACAGATGGTGGGGTCGTCGTGATAGTGAGGGGCAATCTCGGAGCCGCCGGGGTGGACCCCGAGCCGGATCACGAACCCCGGAACCTGCACCGTCGTAAGCTGCGGACCTCCCGGCACTCTCCGGCTCCGTCGAATGAGCCCTTGGATGCTCCGCAGAGTCCGTTCCAGAAATCACCCCGGAGGCAATTCGCTCTCACATAACGGGTTAGTCTCAACGGTGAGGGAACCGCCCCGGCGGTTCGTGTCGGACTGACACATCCGACTGATCAGGTTTCGGGTCAAACCCTTCCAACGGCTCTAGGGTTTCCAAGACCGGCACCGCGCTCCCCGCTTACCCTCCGGGCAGATCACACCCCACTACCAGAGGAGGGCAACATGTCGAGCATCCGGAGGCTCTGGCTGGCTCTGGCTCTGGCCGGCTGCGGGGGAGGGTATTCCACTGCTCCGCCTCCGGCTCCGCCGCCACCTCCGCCGCCCCCGCCCGGCGGGGGGAATCCGGCCGCGACGGCCAACGTGGCGATGACCAGCAGCGACGACGGCTACGGCACCGCGACCAACACGTTCGTTCCCTCTACGGTCACGATCATCCGGAACGGAACCGTGACTTGGAGCAATAACTCCGGGGTGGTGCACAACGTCACCTTCGGAACCGCCACCGGCACGCCGGCAAACGTCAGCAACATGCCGATGGGC
>DATFGC010000007.1:0-4655 GCA_035249765.1 Gemmatimonadales bacterium
ATCACCGGCCAGGACGGCTCCTATCTGGCCGAGCTGCTGCTCGAGAAGGGGTACGACGTCTACGGCATGGTCCGGCGGACCAGCCACCACAGTTTCGAGCGGATCGAGCATCTGCTCGACCGGGTGCACATCGTCACCGCCGACCTGCTGGACCAGCACTCCCTCACGGTGGTGATGCAGGAGGTGGGTCCCGACGAGGTCTACAATCTGGCGGCCCAGTCTTATGTGCCGACCTCATGGAGCCAGCCGGTGCTCACCGGGGAGTTCACCGCGCTCGGGGTGACCCGCATCCTCGAGGCGATCCGGCTGGTACGGCCGGAGGCGCGCTTCTACCAGGCCAGCTCCTCGGAGATGTTCGGCAAGGTGCAGGAGAGTCCCCAGCACGAAGGGACCGCGTTCTATCCCCGGTCGCCCTACGGGGTCGCCAAGGTGTATGCGCACTGGATCACGGTGAACTACCGCGAGTCGTACGGCCTCTACGCGGTGAGCGGCATCCTGTTCAACCATGAATCGCCGCGCCGCGGGATGGAGTTCGTGACCCGCAAGGTCTCCGACGGGGTGGCCCGCATCAAGCTCGGCCTCTCCACCTCGCTCCGGCTCGGCAACCTCGATGCCCGGCGGGACTGGGGTTACGCCGGCGACTACGTAGACGCGATGTGGCGGATGCTTCAGTCCCCGGTGCCGACCGATTACGTGGTCGGCACCGGCACCGCCCACAGCGTCCTCGACCTGGTGGAGACTGCCTTTGGCCACGCGGGCCTCGACTGGCGGAAGTACGTGGTGACCGATCCCGCCTTCATCCGGCCGGCCGAAGTGGACGTGCTGCTGGCCGATCCGCGCCGGGCCAGAACCGAACTGGGCTGGGAGCCGACCGTCGATTTCGAGGGGCTGGTGCGGATGATGGTGGACGCCGATCTCGAGCGGCTGGCGCGCCGCCGGTGAAGGTTCTGGTCACCGGGGCCGACGGGTTCGTCGGAGGCTGGCTGGCCCGGGCGCTGCTCGAGGCCGGCCACACGGTGGGCGGAACCCTGGGCCCGGCGGGTGGAGCTTCCCGGGTGCTCACCCCGGACGAGCAGGCCCGGATCGACTGGAGGCCGCTCGATCTGTCCGCGCCCGACTCGGTGGGTGCGGCGGTGGCGGGGAACTGGGACGCGGTGGTGCACCTGGCCGCGCTGGCGTCGGGCGGGGAAGCCCGTCGCGATCCCGGGCTCGCCTGGAATGTGAACGCGGCGGGAACCGCACGGCTTGCCGAAGCGCTGCTGGCGGAAAATCCCCTCCTGCTGCTGGTCTCGACCGGAGAGGTCTACGGCCAGGGGAGCGGGGTGCCGCGCCGGGAAAGCGACCCGGTGGCGCCCTGCTCGCCCTACGCCGCGAGCAAGGCGGGGGCCGAGCTGGCGGCGCAAGAGGCGGCCCGCCGTGCCGGCCTCCGGGTGGTGGTGGCGAGACCGTTTCCTCACACCGGTCCGGGCCAGGATGGCCGTTTCGTGCTGCCCGCGCTGGCGGCCCGCCTCAAGCTCGCCCACCGGATCGGCGCACCCGTCATCAACACCGGCAATCTGGAGCCGGTGCGGGATCTGCTGGACGTCCGCGATGTGGTAACCGCCTATCTTGCCCTGCTGCGTCACGGCCGCGCCGGGGAGACCTACAACATCGCGTCGGGACAGGGGCACCGGCTGGCCGACCTGCTGAGCGGGATGCAGCGGCGGCTGGGCTCCCGGCTCATCGCCGAGTACGATCCGGCGCTGGCCCGGCGATCCGATATTCTTCACCTGGTGGGCGACGCCTCCCGGCTTCGCGCCGCCACGGGGTGGGTGCCGCGCATCTCCCTGGACCAGACACTTCAGGATCTCCTCGATGCCCAGACGGACTGATCTCTCCTCCATCCTGCTGATCGGGTCCGGGCCCATCATCATCGGGCAGGGGGCGGAGTTCGATTATTCCGGGACCCAGGCGGCGCGGGCGCTGAAGGAGGAGGGCTATCGGGTCATCCTGGTGAATTCCAACCCGGCCACCATCATGACCGATCCGGAGGTGGCCGACCGGACCTACATCGAGCCGATCACCCCGGAGTGGGTGGAGAAGATCATCGAGCGGGAGCGGCCCGACGCCCTGCTGCCGACCATGGGCGGGCAGACCGCGCTCAACGTCGCCATGGCGCTGCAGCGAAGCGGGGTGCTGGCGCGCTACGGGGTGGAGCTGATCGGCGCCAACGAGCGGGCCATCCGGATCGCGGAAGACCGGGATGAATTCGCCCAGGCGATGCGGCGGATCGGGCTCGCCACCCCGCCCGGGGTCACAGTGACCTCGGTGGATGAGGGCCTCACCGCGGTGGACCACACCGGCTATCCGGCGATTCTCCGGCCCTCCTTCACGCTGGGCGGATCGGGAGGCGGGATCGCCTACAACCGGGAGGAGTTCGAGCAGATGCTCCGGCGGGGACTGGAGCTCTCCCCGGTGGGCTCGGTGCTGGTGGAGCGGAGCATCATCGGCTGGAAGGAATTCGAGCTCGAGGTCATGCGGGACGGGGCGGACAACGTGGTGATCGTGTGCACCATCGAGAACCTCGATCCCATGGGGGTGCACACCGGCGATTCGATCACCGTCGCCCCGGCAATGACGCTGTCGGATCGCGAGTACCAGACCATGCGCGACGCCGCCTGCCGGATCATCCGCGAAGTGGGGGTGGAGGCCGGCGGGTGCAATGTACAGTTCGCGGTGAATCCCGAGACCGGCGAGCAGCTGGTGATCGAGATGAATCCGCGGGTCTCCCGCTCTTCGGCGCTGGCCTCGAAGGCCACCGGGTTCCCGATCGCCCGGATCGGCACCAAGGTGGCCGTGGGCTACACCCTGGACGAGCTCCCCAACGACATCACCAAAGTGACCCCGGCGTCGTTCGAGCCGGTGCTCGACTTCGTGGTGGTCAAGATCCCCCGGTTTGCGTTCGAGAAATTCCCCACCGCCGACCCGCGGCTTACCACCCAGATGAAGTCGGTGGGCGAGGTGATGGCGATCGGCCGGACCTTCAAGGAGGCGCTCCAGAAGGGATTCCGCGGGCTCGAGATCGGCCGGGCCGGCTGGACCACCGGCGAAACGCCCGCCGACGACCGGCTGAGCGACACCTCCCGGGAAGGGCTGCTCGCCGCCATCCGGACTCCGACGCCGGAGCGGCTGTTCCAGATCAAGCGCGCCCTCCAGGCCGGCATTCCGGTCGCCGCGATCGCCGAGTGCAGCCGGATCGATCCCTGGTTCGTGTGGCAGATGGAGGAATTGGTGCAGGCGGAGATGGAGTGGACGCAAAGACGCAAGGACGCAAAGACGCAAAGTGAAGCCGAGGAGCGGGCGGAGATGCGCCGGATGAAGCGGATGGGGTTCAGCGATAAGCAGCTGGCCGACCTCTCGGGCGTCAGCGAGCTGGAGGTCCGGGAGCGGCGCCACGCGCTGGGGATCCGGCCGGCCTACAAGATGGTCGACACCTGCGCCGGCGAGTTTCCCTCGGCCACGCCCTATTTGTACTCCAGCTACGACGAGGAGAACGAGATCGGTCCCCAGGGGGACCGGACGGTGATCATCCTGGGCAGCGGGCCCAACCGGATCGGGCAGGGCGTCGAGTTCGACTATTGCTGCGTCCGCGCCGCGCTGGCCTTCCGCCAGCTCGGCTACCGCACCGTCATGGTCAACTCCAATCCGGAGACGGTGTCCACCGACTTCGACATCAGCGACGCGCTGTACTTCGAGCCGCTCACCCTGGAGGACGTGCTCGAGATTGTGGAGCTGGAGCGGCCGCTCGGCGTGGTGGTTCAGTTCGGCGGCCAGACCCCGCTCCGCCTGGCCCGCGGGCTGGAGGCCGAAGGGGTGCCCATTCTCGGCACCCCCCCGGAGGCCATCGATGCCGCCGAGGACCGGGGCCGCTTCGAGGCGATCGTCCGGGAGCTCGGCATCGCCCAGCCTCCCAACGGCACCGCCATGTCCTACACCGACGCGGTGCGGGAGGCGGAGAAGATCGGCTGGCCGGTCCTGATCCGCCCCTCCTACGTGCTGGGCGGCCGGGCGATGCAGATCGCCTACGACGCCGAATCGATGCGGGAGTTCTTCGCCCAGGCCGAGCGAGTGGCACCGGGACATCCGGTGCTGATCGACCATTTCCTCGAGGATGCCTTCGAGGCGGACGTGGACGCGATCGCCGACGGGCAGCGCTGCGTGATCGGCGGGGTGATGCAGCACATCGAAGATGCCGGCATCCACTCCGGCGATTCGGCCTGCGTGCTGCCGCCCTACCTCATCACCGAGGAGCAGGTGGACGAAATGCGGCGCTACACCCGCGCCTTTGCCGATCGGATCGGGGTGGTCGGCCTGCTCAACGTCCAGTATGCCATCAAGCACGGCGTCGTGTACGTGCTGGAGGTGAATCCCCGGGCCTCCCGGACGGTGCCCTTCGTGTCCAAGACGACCGGGGTTTCGCTGGCCTCGATGGCCGCCGCGGTGATGGTGGGAAAGACTCTCGAGGAGCTCGGCCTGGCCGACGATACCGCCCAGCCCTACGTGGCGGTCAAGGAAGCGGTCTTCCCCTTCAACAAGCTTCCCGGCGTGGACCTGATCCTGGGACCCGAGATGCGGTCCACCGGCGAAGTCATGGGCATCGCCGATTCGTTCGGGAT
>DATFGC010000008.1:0-3581 GCA_035249765.1 Gemmatimonadales bacterium
CGCTGCTCCAGCACCCGGGGCCAGGTCTCGTCCTGCAGCCGGCGCAGCTCGGATTCGAACCCGGCTGTCTTGCGGACCTTGTCGAACACCCTCGACTGGATGATCCGCTGGTCGATCCCCACCGGGGAGCTCTCAAAGGCCAGCCGCACGAAGTTCAGGGTCTCCTCCCCATTCCCGAGCCAGGCGTAATAAATCGCCAGCTCCTGGGCCAGCACGACGTCGGAATACACCGATCCGGCGTCACCCAGGGCAGTAGCTGCGCGGCGCAGCGAATCGGTCAGGGCGGTGGCTGCCTTCTCCCGCCCCGAGCCTCTGAGACACAGCGCCTTGACGCCCAGGTAGGGCCAGAGATCCATCGCGGCGCACTCGGCTGCGCGGTTCTGGAGCAGCAGGGCCAGCGCCTCGACCTGCCGGGGGCGGCGCAGGCTGGGCTCGGTTTCCAGGGCCCGCCGGGCCGCCACCGCGGCCAGGTCGTTGCGCCCCGCGCCCAGCGCGGCGAGCGCGAGGGAGAGGTGCCGGGCCGACGAGAGCGGGTCGAGCTCGAGCGCCCGCTGCGACTCCTCCAGCGAACGCTCGATTTCACCCTGCCGAAGCAGCATCAGGGCGTGCCATCCCGCCACATCGGCTTCGGCGGGGCGCATCGCGATGGCGCGATCGAAGTCGGCGCGGACGGTGGCGATCGGCGCGTAGGCCAGGTACTCGATGTAGGCCCGGAAGGCGACCGGGTCGCCCCGCGAAGGATCGAGCGCGATGGCCCGGTTTGCCAGCGTGAGCGCCCGGGCCGCGGTCGGATAGCTGGGCATCGTGGTCCGATAGCCATAGCTGAGCTGCAGCGCGAGCGCGGTCGCCAGCCGGCCCACCGCTTCGGCGTGGGTGGAGTCGAGCGCGATGGCGCTTTCGAACCGCCGGATCGCTTCGGCCACGCCCTCCGGGGTCCGGCGCCGCAGCGCCCGCTGGCCGGCGAGATAATCGCCGTGGGCCCCTTCCCGGCGCGCCCGGGAGGCGTGGGTCGCCGCGGGCAGTCCGGCCCCCGATCCGAGCAGGGCGTGGGTGACCCGGGATACCACATCGCTGTCGATGTCCGCGAGGTTGGTGGAATCGGGTGTGTAGCTGGTCACCCAGAGCTGGGCCTGGGTCGCCGCCGAGATCAGCTGCACCGCGACCTCGGCGCCGCGGCCGCTTTGCCGGGGCACGAAGAGGACGAAGTACTCCACCCCCAGCGCTTCGCCGATCTCCTTGAGCGTGGGTGTGCTGCCCCGCCGGAGGAACGCTCCGACGGACATGTAGTTCACCACCTTGAGCCCCTCGACCCGGCTCAGGTTGTTGCTGATGTGATCCACCAGGTCGGCCAGGGTGCCCGCCACCGCAGAATCGGGGCGAAAGTATTCCGGGGGCAGCACCGCCACCGACGCGGCCTGCCCGTCAACCGGCTGCGCACCGCCGTCACTTCGCCGCGTGACGCCCCAGATGGCTGCCGCGATCAGGAGAACGGCCGCGGCGGGCAGCCAGCGACGCCGGATTCCCCGCGGAGTGGCCGGCAGCATGGGGGCGGTGTGATTGCCGGAAGGCAGCTCCTCCAGCGCCGCCAGCAAGTCATGGGCGGTCTGGAACCGGTCCTCCGGACGCTTTTCGAGACAGCGCATCACGATCGCCGCGAGGCCGGGAGAAACCGAAGGCTGCCGCTCCCGAATGGAGATCGGAGTCTCCACCGCCTGCGCCACCAGCAGCTTCTGGATCGAAGAACCCTCGAAGGGACGCTGTCCGGTCAGCAGCTCGTAGGCAACCACCCCGACGGCGTAAATGTCGGCGCGATGGTCGAGATCCTGCTCCGCCGCCGCCTGCTCCGGCGCCATGTATCCCGGGGTCCCCAGGGTGATCCCGACCCCGGTTACCAGGCCGTCGGGTTGGGAGGGCATCAACGCCTTGGAAACACCGAAGTCGGTCACCAGAGCGCTCTTGCCGACCAGGAAGATGTTGTCGGGCTTGATATCCCGGTGCACGATCCCGTGGTCGTGCGCGTGGGCCAGCGCATCCACCACGTCGCAGAGAATCCGGCGGACCTCGTCCTGCGGCAGCGCGCCATCCCGCACCAGCCGGGCCCGAAGGGTATCACCCCGAATCAGGGGCATCGTGTAGTAGGGCCCCCGGGTGCCTCCCCGGTATTCGATCACCCCCGCGGCGAGGACCGGCACGATATGGGGATGCTGGAGCTTGGCGGCGTGGTGGATTTCCGTTCGGAATCGTTCGACGCTCAGTCCTGCCATGAGGTCCGGCGGGAGCAGCTTGACCACGATCTCCCGCTGGAGCAGGTCCTCTCGGGCGACGAACGCCCGCGACATCCCCCCCGCGGGGAGCTCGCGGACAACATGAAAACCGGACCCGAGGGTCGCCTGGAGGTCGTCGCGCAGTTGGGTGGGCACGGGAGCGGAACAACCGCCCTGGGGAGGGACCGACGGAATGTACCCGCCCCCCATGGGCCGCGCCAGCAGTAGCCGCGCGGTTTCGCTTGACCCTGACTCCGGCGAATCGTACGTTCTCCTGGCCACCCCGTGCGGCGAGGATCACCGCTCCCGGCGCTCGACCGGAGGACCCCACGCCCAAGCGTACCCGATCCGGGCTGTCCCGCTCCACGCGGGATGGCAGCCTTGCCCGACGCCAGTCTTCGCTCCTCAGGTTGAGCGCGTCCATCGCCTCGGCACACACCGAGCGCGAGGTCTGCCACGCCGTGGTGGACGGCCTGCACGACGAGGCCCTGGGATACGACTTTCTGGGTGTGTTTCTGCTCGACCCGGTCTCCGGGGACCGGATCCTCGGCGCGGCCATCGGCTGGGCCGACATTCCCTCCGACATGCGGGTGGCGCCCGGCCGGGGGCTGAGCGCCCGCCCGATCGCCGACGGCAAGCTTCGCTATACCCCCGACGTCACCGAGGAGCCGGAGTACGTGCCCGGCCTGTCCAGCGGATCGGAAGTGGACGTGCCGCTCAAGGCCGGTGACGAGGTGCTGGGCGTGCTGGTAGTGGAGAGCCGCGAGCCCAACGCCTTCGGGCCGGAAGACCTGGAGATCCTCACCGCCGCGGCGCAACACGCCGGCATCGCCCTGGCCCGGATCCGTCTGCTCGACGCGCAGCACCGGGTGGTCGAATCGGAGCGGCGTCGGGCCGACGAGCGCGAAGCCCTCCTCGCCACCATCACCGATCTCTCGGCCGAGCTGGAGCTGTCCCGGCTGCTGGAAGCGGTCCTGAGCCGGGCGGTCACCCTGCTCGGCGCCGCCGGCGGCGAGCTGGCGACCTTCGATGCCGAGCGGAATGAGCTGGTGATCGCGGCCAACCACAACATGCGGGAGGATTCCCGCAATGCCCGGCTCAAGGTCGGCGAAGGCGCGATGGGTCACGTGGTGCGCACCGGCGAGCAGATGATCATCCCGGATTACCAGACCTGGGAAGGCCGCTCCCGGAAGTACGCCCGCATCGACGCCCACGCGGTGGTGGTCGCCCCCCTGCTCATCGGCAAGCGGCCGGTGGGCGCCATCAATGTCTGGCACTCATCGGCAAGCGGCCGGTGGGCGCCATCAATGTCTGGCA
>DATFGC010000009.1:0-4722 GCA_035249765.1 Gemmatimonadales bacterium
CAGGGTTCGGGGCAGCGGCCGGAGCAACCGGGCCAGCTGCATCGGAATGGTCGAGGCCCCTGATACGATCCGCCCCGCCCGCAGGTCCGCCACCAGGGCGCGGGCCAGGGCGCGGGGATCCACTCCGGGGTGCTCGTAAAAGCGGCGATCCTCCGCCGCGACGAAGGCCACCAGGAGTTCCGGATCGATCTCTTCGAGCGAAAGCCATCGGGACAGCGAGCCCTCGGCGGTCCGGGTGGTGCGGAGCGGCGCGCCGGCGCGATCGGTGAGATCGAGCGTGGCGAGCGCGGGGCGGGCCAGCAGCCCCTCCGGAAGCGGGAGCAGCACGAACCCCGTCGCCCCGACCGCGACCAGCAGGAAGCCGACGCCACAGGAAGCCACCGCGCGCCGGAGCGTCATGGCGCCCTCGCTCGCACCGTGAAGACGCCGCCGTCGCTGCGGCCGTACACCGCCGGGTTGTACATCTCCTCGGCGTGCACCGGCGGCCGGACGAACACCCCGGGCGTGGTGGCCCGGGCGAGGTAGCTCGCGGTCCAGGCGCCCTTCCACAGGGCGCGGGCCGAGTAGACTACCCGGTCGTCCCGGAGCTCGCGATGATCGAAGGGCGACCACCACCCTCCATCCCAGGTCCCGAAGTCCCAGACCTCCCGGCGAAGCTCACCGGTATCGCCGCGTCCGCCGTCGCGATCCTCCCGTCCCTCGGTGGTATCGGCGGCGCCGGGACCGGGAAGCCCGCCTACGGTGCGGAGGCTCAGATCGATCGCTTCGAGGCCGCCGGGCAGGCCGTCATCCACCACCACGAAGGCGCGGTCCTCGGGGACCGTCACCCGGATTCGCACCCGCACCAGCTCGCCCTCGCTGATTTCGACGACCGGCCGGCCGGTCGCGTAGCTCTCGTACCACCGCTCCACCACCATTCCGCGATAGTCGGGCCGGGTCGGGACCTCGCGGGGAATCTGGGTGACGGTCAGCGCGTAGTACCCGGGCGATGTGCCGCCCGCGCGGTTGACCAGCCGGAGCTGAAGAACCCCGCTGTCGCCCTGCTGGGTGACCATGCCGGTGAGCGCGACGCTGGAGTCCCGCGCGGTGAGGATCCGGCCTCCGCCGCGCACTTCGACGGCCGGCTGTCCCGCGGGAGGGTAGTGGCGCAGCCAGGCATTCACCGCCCGGACCGCGGCGGCGTAGTCCTGGGTGTTCCACCAGCCCCCGCTCCGCTGACGCACCCGGGAGACCACGGTCTCGAACAGCGGCACGACCAGCGGATGCGAGGGATCCACCGCGAGGGTGGCTTCGAGCAGAAGCGCCGGGGGCCGCACCAGCGACTTGAAGTAGAAACGGCTGATCAGCGAATCGGGCACCGCGACGGTGCGGCCCTGGAGGGTCACCGATCGCCAGACCGGATCCAGCAACCGCCGGGCCGAGGCGAGGTCGTTGCCCCGGGCCAGCAGGGTAGCGAGGGTGAGCCGCGACTCCGGAGACAGCAGCGCGGCCTGGCGGAGCAGGTCGTTCTCCAGGGAGCGGTCGCGCCGTCCCGCCCGGCTCAGGTATTCGGCCACCGCCAGACGCTCGGTGAGCCGGGCGCGCACCTCGTTCTCGCCCAGCGAAACCGCCAGGAACACCGGCTGGCTCTGCTTGAGCGACTCCCGGAGGAATTCGGCGACGCCGGCGAGCACCGTGTCACGGATCGCGAATCCCGCGGCGCGGGCGTCGAGCAGGACACCGCCGGCATGCGCGGTGAGCCAGGGCGAGGTCCAATCGGTGGCGCTCCACATCCCGATCCCGCCGTTGGGCCGCTGGCGCCGGATCAGAATATCCAGCGCGCTCAGGATGTCCCGGCGCAGAGCCAGGGTGTCGCCGGCGTCCGCGCCGGCCAGCCGGCGGGCCCGGTAGAGGGCCAGCATGGGGGTGAGCGCGCTGGCGACCTGCTCCGAGCAGTAGTACGGGTAGGCCCGGTACCAGGTGGCGTACGACTTGAGCAGCGCCACCGGAGAGGAGCCGACGCTCAGGGTGAGCCGGCTGCGGGACAAGTCGAGCCCGGCCGGCAGCACGAAGGACGCGGACGCGGAGTCGCGCACGATGCCCGAGATCACGTCCGCGGCCGCGCGGCCGGGAGGCCGCACCGGGATCTTCACCTGCACCGCATCGCTGTCCCGCGCCCCCGCCACATCGAAGCGGAAGGTGGCCGAGTCGCCCGGAACCGCGGTGAAGTCGAACCGGGTCTCCCGGCCCCGGCCGGGCTCGAGGGTCACCGTGCGGGTGGAGGCTCCGCCCAGCCGGGCCCCTTCGGCGCGCGCCGCGACCCGGACCGTCGGGGTCCCGCCCAGGCGGTGATTGACCACCACCCCGGCCTCGAAGCGATCGCCGGGGCGGACGAACCGGGGCAGCGCGGCGCGCGCCAGCAGCGGCCGGGTGACCAGCAGCGGCGACTGGCCGTTGCCGTACCGGTCCCCCGCCGTCACCGCGACCGCCATCACCCGGAAGGTGGTGAGATTGTCCGGCAGGAGGACCGACACGCTGCCCCTCCCGGCCGAATCGGTGACCACCGAGCCCAGGAAGAACGCCGTGGTCCGGAATCGGGAGCGCAGCACCTCGGCCGCGCCCTCCCCCCCGCCGCCGCCGGGATTCCGCCCCTTGTCGCCGGCCGGCACCTGGGGGGCCACCGCGACCAGGTTGCTGCCCAGACGGAGGCCTAACCCGCGAGCCCTATAAATCAGGTCGAGCGGATCGGGGGTCTGGTAGCCGGTGAGCGAGAGCACGCCTTCGTCCACCGCCCACAGGGTCACTTCGCTCCGGACCCCGCCGCCTTCCCGCTGGGCGACTTCCAGGGCAAAGCGGGCCCGCTGGGCCGGCCGGTACTCCGCCTGGTCGGCCCGGATGGTGACGGCGAGGCGCTTGCGTTCCGGGGTTACCCGCACCGCGGCATAACCGACCCGGATAGTGGGACGTCCCGGATCGTCGAGCGGTCCCGGCGGCGCGCTCCGCCCCCGGGTCACCACGATCGAGATGAAGGCGTTGGGCGCCCAGGCTTCGGTGATGGGGAACTTGAGCGTCATCGCCCCGTCGGTGACCCGGAGGCGGCGCTGCGCCAGCAGGCCCTCCCGCTCCACCGTGATCCAGGCTTCCGCGTTGGTGAACGGCGAGGCGAACAGCACCGTCGCGGTATCGCCGATGGCATAGCGGGTCTTGTCGGGAATGACATCCATCTTGAATTGCGATTCGTCGCTCCAGGGCACCCAGCCGGGGCCGGTGGCCCAGCGGAACAGGCTGGTCACCACCTGGTGTCCGGCCCGGTCGCGGGCCCGGAGCTCGACGGTGTAGTTCCCGGCCATTGCCGGGGTCACCATGCAGAGCGCGCCGGCCGCGGTGGTGTTCACCCGGCAGCGGCCCACCGTATCGCTCACCCACTCGCCCACCAGCTCCGACCATCCTTCGTGCTCCCGGCGGACCTGGTGCCATTCACGCCGGATCAGCACCCCGGTGACGGCGATCCCGTCCAGCCGGCGACCGTCGGGTCGCGCCGCGATCACCCGGATGGCCTGCGGGGTCCCCGCGTTCCAGAAGTAGGTCTCCCCCTCCGGTTTGGCGCCCAGGTAGAACTCGGCGGGATGCACCACGGTGGAGGCATTCGCGTACACCGTTTGCCGGTTGACGTCGGTCACCACCACGTCGAGGGTGGCGAGCGTCGCCCGGCCCTCCTTGACCACCTTGAGCGGCGCGCGCACCGCGAGCTGTCCCCCGGCATTGAGGGTATCCCCGTGGCTCTCGCTCACGGTGGTGGGGTCGTCTCCCTGATACTCCTCCCACCACCACCCCTGCGCCCCCACGAAATACCCTTCGGCGTTGGGGATGGCGCTTTCCCAGGGCGAGAGCGCCGACTGGCGCAGGGTCCAGGTGACCCGGGCCCGGCCCATTGGCGCGCCGAACAGGTACCGGGCGCTGATGTTGGCGACCATGGTGTCGCCGTCGAAGCGCGCCGCGGTGTCCGCGGTCACGTCCACCAGGAATTCCGGGGGCCGGTACTCCGCGACCCGATACGAAGCCTGGGCGATCTCCTGCCATTCGCCTTGCCGCTTCAGGCTGACGCCGACCCGGTAGTACCCGAGCGGCGCACCGGCCGGGAGCCGGACCGACTGCTGCAGCGTCCCGAAAGACGAGGGCGCCAGCGTCCGCTCCCGGAGCACTCCGTCATCGCGATCCCGGAACACGATCTTGACCGAGTCGGTCCGGGCCGGGGTCCGGAGCGCGCCCAGCATGCCGGTGCGGACAATCGCCTTCGCGAAGACCGAGTCCCCGGGCCGGTAGATGCCGCGCTCGGTGAACACCGCCGCCGCCGCGGGGAGCCGCTCATCGCCCCACGCCGAGGCCACGTTGAATCGCCAGGGCGAGAGATCGGGGTCGTACTGGTTGATCCCCACCAGGGCGCGGTCCTGGCCCAGCCGCACATCCACGTAGCCGTCGAAGTTCCGGGTCTCCCAGTCCACTTCCCCACTGGGATTGGGTCGCGGCGCGCTGCGCTTGAGACCGCGAAAACGGGCCAGGCCCAGCGAGTCGGTGACCGCCCTTCCCAGCACTTTCCCGCCCGCCTCGCGGAGCAGCACCGTGGCCCCGCGACGGACCCGCCCGTCGCTCGCACCGGTCACCCAGACCACGCCCTCCTCCACCCCGATCCGGGCGTGCACCCCGAGATCGGTGACCTGCACCAGCGCGATGGGCTGGTTGGGC
>DATFGC010000010.1:0-2730 GCA_035249765.1 Gemmatimonadales bacterium
CGCGATGTTCGGGCCTGCCGCAAGGATCCGGTCTCCCCTGACCAGCACCGACCATCCGGTTCGCATGGCGACGCCGTCGAAGACCCGGTCCGGAGTGAGCAGAATGACCGGAGTATCGGGCGCCGCCTGAGCCGGGAGCGAAACCGGCAACAGGCCACAGGCAACAGGCAACAGGCAACGGGCAACCGGCAACAGAAACAGGCGCATCAGGGGTCTCCGGTTCGGGACGCTCACTGGGGAGGCGCCGAATCAACGCCGACCAGCGCCAGCCGGTCGCCGGCGGGACTCACCGCGAGCCGGGTGATCCGCTGGAGCCCGGGCTCGGTGAACCGGGCCACTTCGCTCCAGTCCTTTTCGCCGGCGCGCCAGCGGAGCAGCCGGTTGCCGCTGGCGGAAAGCAGGGAGCCGTCGGACAGCCAGATGAAGAACTCGTTCCCCTCAGGCAGTCGAATCAGGGTCTCGCCCCGGCCGGTGACCGGGTCTATGGTCCGGACCAGATATCCGGCCGAGTCCTTCTGCGCGTAACTCACCGCCCGGCGGCCCGGCACCTTGAGGAGGGCCCGGCCGATGTCACTCGCCATCACCGCCGCGGTACCCCGGGCCAGCTCGGCCCGGCGCAGGGTGGCGGGGGAGCCGAGCACGAAGACGAACACGGTATCGGCGTTGAGCCAGGTGTGATAGCCGATGGGCCGGATCGAGTCGAGCAGGGCGCGAACCGGGGTCCCGTCGAGGGTAAACGACCAGAGGTGCTGGGTGGAATCGCGAATGACCGAGAAGTGCTTCCCATCCGGCATGACCGTGGGCGAATACTCGTTTTCGCTGGTGCGGGTGATCCGGGTGGTGGTGCCCGCGGCGAGGTCGTACCGGTAGATGTCGGTCTGCCCGTCGCGCTGGGAGGTGTAGTAGATGCTCCGGCCGTCGGGAGAGAAAAACGGCTGATTGTCGTAACCGGCCCGGGCGGTGATGTTGCGCGGCGCGGCGGCCTTGAGGGATCCGCCCGTCCCGGATAGCGGCATCAGGAAGATGTCGGTGCCGGGAGGACCCTGGGCGGCGAGCGGCGCGGCCAGCAGCGCCAGCAGGGCGATGGATTTCATGGGACAGCTCTCCCCTCGGGATGCGGGTTGGTCACTTGCCGGCCCAGGCGCGCCAGCGCTCCTCGGCGGGGCCGACGGTGAGCTCGTTCTGCCAGCGGACCAGCGGCATCCGGAGCAACAGCGGCTCCTCGCTCATCCGCTCGATCCAGCGCTCCGGGGAATACATGGCACCCGCCAGGCCCAGCTCCGCGAAGCGGCGGGAGCCCCGGTCGAGCAGCGCCGGCGCGCCGAACTTGCGGGCAAACCGGTCCAGCTCGCCCTTCGAGGCGGCGCGCTCCCTCAGGTCCACGAAATGGACCTTGATCCGTCGCTCGGCAAAGAACCGGAGCGCGGCCCGGGTGTCGGCGCTCTTGCGGACGCCGAAGATCTGGACTTCCAGCGGGCTCAACTCCGCGGATCGGTGGCGCGTAATCTAGCGGTGGCTCGCCAGCCCGCGGAGTCATAGATTCTCCCGGCCCGTTGATACCCGGCCTTTTTCTTCCCTCCCAGCCCGGAGGCTGGTCATGCGTCTGACACAGGCGGTCCGCGTGCTTCTGCTCGCGTCCGCCGTTTCACCTCTCTCCGCCGGCTCGCTCGCGGCACAATCCGACACCTGGGCGCTGACCAACGCGCGGATCCAGACGGTGACCCGGGGAGTGATCGAGAAGGGGACCATCGTGATCCGGAAGGGGCTGATCGAAGCGGTCGGTCCCTCGGTCCCGGTTCCCGCCGACGCCCGGGTGCTCGATCTGGCCGGAAAAACGGTCACCCCCGGACTCTTCGACCTCACCTCCTCGCTGGGTCTGCCCGCGGCCGCCACCCCGGCCGGGGGAGGTGGCGGCGGCGGTGGGGGCGGAGGGGGAGGGGCCGCGCCCCCCGCGGGAACTCCGCCGCCGGGGATGAGCCCCGAGCGGATGGTGGCGGATGAGCTCCGGCTCACCGCGACCGAAATGAAGCCGCTCCGGGACGTCGGGATCACCGCCGTGCTGGTGGCCCCCACCCGCGGGCTGTTCCGGGGGATGTCGGCGCTGGTGCCGCTCCGGGATGATGCCGGCGCCGGGACCGTGATCCGGAACCGGGTGGCCGAGCACATCGGGTATCAGGGCGTTCAGGGCCAATACCCCGGCACCCTGCTCGGCGTCATCGCCCACCAGCGTCAGGCGCTCTACGACGCCCAGCGGCAGGGCATGCTCCAGGACCGCTACCGGAGCAATCCCCGCGGGATGGAGCGCCCCGAGAACGATCCCGGTCTCGACGCGCTGGTCCCGGTGGTCCGGGGCCAGATTCCCGTCTTTATCGAGGCGGCCAGCGAGAACGAGATCCGCCGCGCGGTGAGGCTGGCCAAGGAGTTCAACCTCAAAGCCACCATCGTCGGAGCCACCGAGGGCTGGCAGGCGCTCGACGCGCTGGCGGGCCGGTCCGCCGTGGTCTCGGTGAATTTCCCTCAGCCCACCGCGGTCACCGGCTGGTCCTACCGGCTGAGCCAGCGGCGGATGCCGGGCGACAGCGCGGTGGCGGCGCGGCAGGCGCAACGCATCATCGAAGGGAACGCAGCAGCCCTCCACAAGGCCGGGGTGAAGTTCGCGCTCGCCTCGGGCGGCAGCCGGGAATTCCTCCCCAACGTGCGCAAGGCGGTAGCGGCGGGCCTCCCCGCTTC
>DATFGC010000011.1:0-4826 GCA_035249765.1 Gemmatimonadales bacterium
CGCCCCCCCCTCGGCGGGGACGGTGCAGGAGCTCACCCGAAAAATCGCGCTGTTCATACGGCCCGAGGTCGCCCTGACGATTCACCGGGTGGACCTTCCCGCGATCGCCGCGGTGCGGGAGCGGTTCAGCGGCCCGGCGGCGGAGGAGTGCAACGGTGTCAAATTGATGTCCGCCCTGGTCAAGGAAACCCTGACCTCCTACGACCGTCCGCTCCAGCAGGCCGAGGACGAAATCGATGCCTTCGAGGAGAGCCTGTTCCGGCCCGATCTCGCCGCGGCGCCGCTGGAACGGGTCCACATCCTCAAGCGGCGGGTAAGCCTCATCAAGCGGATGCTCTGGCAGACCCAGAACGTGATCGTCCGGATGACGCCGACCGGGGAACGGACCCAGCCGCTATACCAGGATCTACGGGAGAACACCGAGAGCTATCACTTCTGGGCCGATCAGCTCCAGGAGGACTTGAACAATCTCCTGGGCATGCACGTCACCATGGCCTCGCACCGCACCAACGAAGTCATGCGGGTGCTGACGGTCTTCTCGGCGTTCTTCCTGCCGCTCACCTTCATCGTGGGCGTGTACGGCATGAACTTCGTGCACATGCCGGAGCTCGCGAAGCGCTGGGGCTACCCCGCGGTCCTGGTGCTGATGGCCCTGGTCTGCCTGGTGATCTTCATCTGGTTCCGGCGCCGGGGTTGGCTCCGGAGAGGCGGGTCGTGATTCCGCTGGTCTGGCTCGCCGCCGGGTTTGCCGCCGGCGCAGTCGGCAGCGTCCTGGTCCGGCGGGTGCGGAAGCCGGGGCTACCCCGGGGCGCTCCTGCTCCCCCGGGGGACGGCCCGCCGCTCCTCGAGTGGATTCTCCGCTCCAACGGCGCGCGGGGAGCCTGGCTGGTGGGACCCGGCACCCGGGAGGCCGCGGTGCCCACCGGGGTGGTGTCCGAGGACCTCGACCGCATCGTGCGGGCCCGGCTCGAGCACCAGCGGGTGGCTGATGGACAGGGCGTGGAGAGGCTGGGGTCCGGTATTCTGGTCTTCGCCAGTCTGGAAGGGCGGGCCGCCGGACTGGAGCTTCCGGCGGGAGCCTCCCCCGAGGCCACCGCCACGGCGCAGCGCGATCTGGCCCGGCTCCTGGACTACGACCGGTGGCGGCCGGTTCTCGCCGATGTGGCCAAGGAGCAGGATACTCCCGGCGAATCGGTGGACAGCGTGGCGCTCCGGCTGGCCCATCAGCTGGAGCGGCTGCTGGGGGTCGAGACCTGCGTCGCGATCGGCGAAACCGGCGGCGTTCGGATCACCGGAGTGTCGCTCCGAACCGATCGCCGGCTGCTTCGAACCATCGTGGCGGAAGGGAGCCCGCTGGAGAATGCCGCGCTCGGCACAACCGGCGCCACCAGCGGCGTGGTGGCCCCTTTCGGCACCGTACTGTCGGACCGGCGCCACCGCCGCGATCCCGCGTTTGTCTGCCCGATCCCGGGAGACAAGCGCCCCCTCGGAGCGGTGGCGGTGTGGACCGAGGACGGCGCGGAGCCGAGGGGGCCGCTGCTGGTTGCGTTCCGGAACGCGGTGGAGACCGCGGGGCCGCGGCTCCTGGCCGCCATCGAGCGGAGAGAGCTCACCGACGCCGCCATCCGGGATCCCTTGACCGGGCTCCGCAACCGCAGGGGACTGGGTGAGGTGATGACCTCGATCAGCACGCCGGGCGGCGCACTGGTGTACGCCGATCTCGACGATTTCAAGGGACTCAACGACGCGCTGGGTCACCCCGCCGGCGATGCGGCCCTGGTGCACGTGGCCAAGCTGCTGATCCAGGCGGTGCGCGATCAGGATACGGTGGCGCGGCTCGGCGGGGAGGAGTTCGCCATCTGGCTTCCCGGCGCGACCCTGGAGCGGGGCCGCCAGGTCGCCGAGCGCATCCGCCAGGCACTCGCCTGGAGCGAATGGAAGTGGCAGGGAACCAAGCGTCAGCTGCGGGCGTCGTTCGGGGTTTCCGCCTGTCCCGACACCAGCGCCACCAAGGAAGGGCTGCCGGCCCAGGCGGACGCCGCACTCTACGAGGCCAAGCGCACCGGGCGTGACCGGGTGGTGGTGGCGAAGCCGGTGGCGTAAGACGCAAAGACGCAAAGACGCAAAGAAGGCGGAAAGGCGCAAAGGCGCGAAGACGCAACGATCCTTTCTTTGAGGCAGATGATGAAGCGGTTCATGATGCTGGCTTGCCTCCTCCCCCCTGCGCTGCTCCAGGCGCAGGACGCTCCGCCCCGCGACACCACCCGCAAGGTCTACGTGGTGCCGGGGGAGCGGCAGGGACCCAGTGCCTTTCCGATCACCGACTACGCCGAGACCCGGCCGGTCGCCGCGGGGCAGCTCGACTGGCGGCACTATCACACCTCGGCCGAGATCGAGATGTGGATGCGCAAGTGGGCGGCGCAGTATCCCGACCTGGTCTCGCTCTACCCGGTGGGCGAGAGCTTCGGGGGCCGGACCATCTGGCAGCTCACCCTCACCAGCAGGAAGACCGGCCGCGACACCGACAAGCCCGCCGCGTTCTTCGAGGGAGGCCGGCACTCCGGGGAGATCAGCGGGACCGAATCGGCGTTCTATCTCGCCTGGTATCTGCTCGACCGCTACGGCAAGGACCCGGCGGTGACCCGGCTGCTCGACGACAAGGCGGTGTACATCCGTCCGCTCAACAATCCCGATGGATCCGACCTCTACCGGCTTACCGCCCAGTCCAACCGGAGCACGGTCCGGCCCCACGATACCGACGGCGACGGCCTGCTGGACGAAGATCCGGGCGAGGACCTCGACGGCGACGGCTTCGTGCGCCAGATGCGGGTCCGGGTGGGCGCGGGCAAGGGAGAGTGGAGTCTCGACCCCGAGGACAAGAGCGGCCGTCTGCTCAAACGCATGGGCAGCGGCAAGGGCGAGTTCATGGTGTACAGCGAGGGTGTGGACAACGATCTCGACGGACGCTACAACGAGGACGGAATCGGCGGGCTCGATCTGCACCGCAACTACCCGGAGAACTGGCGGCCCGAGCCGGGTCGGGATCTCACCGGCCGGGGCTGGACCCAGAACGGCGCCGGGGCGTACCCGCTGTCCGAGCCGGAGACCAAGTCGGTGGTGATGTGGCTCCTGACCCATCCCAATGTCGGGGTGGCCAACTCCATGGATACCTCGGTCCCGATGCATCTGCGGGCGCCGTCGACCTGCGAGGAAACCGAGTGCATGTACCCGGCCGACCTGGCGATCTACCGACACATGGATTCGGTGGGTCTCTCCCACACCAAGTACCCCTGGGCCGGGGACGTCTACCGGACCTACAACACCCGCGTCCCGGTAAATCCCTTCACCGGCGATTCCACCCGCCCCTCGCCGCTCTTCGGGCACGGGCCCGACTTCGGCTACTTCTACTATGGGGTGGTGTGGTACGGCGACGAGATCTGGCATGGCGGGCGGGAAAAGGACTACGACGGCGACGGGCGGATCGAGGAGACCGAGGTGCTGCGCTGGTGCGATGAGGCGTTCGGGGGCCGCTGTTTCAAGCCCTGGACCGCCTACCGGCACCCGGTGCTCGGCGAGGTGGAGATCGGCGGGTATAATCCGAAATTTTTCTCCCAGAACGGACCCCCCGAGGTGCTGGAGCAGTGGGCCCGGAACCAGGCGATGTTCAACCTCTACATGGCCACCTCGCTGCCGAAGGTGGAGATCGTCTCCGCCACCGCCCGCGCGCTCCCGGGCGCGGCGGATTCGGCCACCCACGAGGTTCAGGTGGTGGTGCGCAACAGCGGACGCCTCCCCACCGCGCTCGAGCAGGCCAAGCGGGTCAAGATCGTTCAGCCCGACCGGGTCGCCGCCCGCTTTGCCCGGGGAAGCGGCAGCCGCTCCCTGGGGAGGGATCCCGAGCTCTGGCTGGGCGGGGGAGAGACCCGGACGGTGACGCTCCGCATCAAGGCGGGCGCCAAACCGGAGGACCGGACCTTTACACTCCGGCTGCTGAGCACCCGGGGCGGCGTGGCCGAAAAGGAGATCACTCTGTGACCCAAACACTGCGGTTTCTCGCCGTCGCGGCCCTCTGGCTGGCGCCGGTCCCCGCCGGGGCGCAAACCGATGACTCTGCGCTGGTCGCGCGGGCCAGGGCGATTCACCAGCGGGTGCTGACCCTGGACACCCATGTCGACATCAATCCCGCCAACTTCACCCCGGAGCGGAACTACACCGAGCGGCTGGCCACCCAGGTCAACCTTCCCAAGATGGAGGAGGGAGGACTGGATGCGGCGTTCTTCATTGTGTACGTGGGACAGCGCAACGATTTCACCCCCGAAGGGTACGACCGGGCCCACCAGGCCGCGCTGGAGAAATTCGCCGCCATTCACCGGCTCACCAGCGAGCTGGCGCCCGACCGGATCGGACTCGCCCGCACCGCGGCCGAGGCGCGGCGGATCTACGCCGGCGGGAAGAAGGTGGCGCTGATCGGGATCGAGAACGGGTACCCGATCGGCACCGACCTTGGCAACCTGAAAAAGTTCTATGATCTGGGCGGACGCTACCTGTCGCTGGCCCACAACGGGCACAATCAGCTCTCCGACTCCAACACCGGCGAGCGCGACGGTGTCTGGCAGCACAACGGGCTAAGTCCGCTGGGCCGAGAGGTGATCGGGGAAATGAACCGGCTCGGCATCATGGTGGACATTTCGCACCCGTCGAAGCTGTCCATGATGCAGACGCTGGAGCTTTCCCGGGCTCCGATCATCGCGAGCCACTCGGCCGTGCGCGCGCTCTGCAACCACTCCCGCAACCTGGACGACGAGCAGCTCCAGGGCCTCCAGAAG
>DATFGC010000012.1:0-9159 GCA_035249765.1 Gemmatimonadales bacterium
GATGGGGAACCAAGCGCACCGAGTCAGGAATCCGCGCCACGGTGTCGCTGAGCTGCAGCTCGAACAGCACGGTCCCGGTGGAGTCGAACAGGGTGGCGCGATAGCTGCTGGCGCCGTCGACCCGGTTCCAGGTGAGCGTCCGTGCCTGCCGCACCTCGCCGACAGGCTCAATGGCAACGGGGGCCGTCGTCGCCGTGAGGGTCGGATCACGCAGGGCGTTCGGGTCGACCGGAATCTCCCGGGGCAAAACCAGGAGGAGGAGCGTCGCGGCCACCGCCACGAGGCCGGCGGCCCCCAGCATCGCGCGCATCGGCGGGCGAGCGTTGGCCTCCGGGCGAGGCACTTCTGCGGCAACCACCGGTTCACCAAGGAGGACCACCAGGGCGGTCAGCTGTTTCCGGCACACTTCGCAATCGGCCAGATGCGCGATGGCCTCGACCCGAGCTGCCCCCTCGGCTTTGCCCTCCGCGAACCGGGCGAGCTCCAGCTCGTCGAGGCAGCGGCCGACGGGGGGACCCGACGGGACCAGGCGCAGCAGATCAGCCGGTGGAAGGGAGGTCATGCCGGGGTGATACGGCTGTGTCTCGTCATCTTGCTCAGAGGTAGCCACGCTCGATTCCTTCCCGCTCCAGCGTGGCCCGCATCGCCTCGAGCGCCCGGTGAACGCGATTGTAGACGGCTTTCGCGTTGGGCCAGCCGACAACCAAAGCGACCTCCGCGGCCCGCAGCTCATCCACCACAAACAATTGCACGGCGATGCGGACGTCGGCGGGCTGAGTGGCCAGGGCTCCCGCGAGCCGACGAGCCAACTCGGTGACTTCCGCCGGGTCGGAGACCGGAACCGCTATTTCGGGCAGGAGCGGCATGGGCTCGGGGTGGCGAGCCGGCAACATCTCCGGACAGGGGTGCGCTTGCGTGAGGAGCCGGATTTCCCGGAGGAATTCGGGAAAGGAAAGGCCGTGTTCGTTACGGCTGCGCACCTGCTCGAAAGCTTCGGTGGGAGAGAGCCCGCCAAAGCAAAGGGCTTCGTACATCTCGCGATGAAGATCGGACAGACCAGAGGGTGTGGCTGGGCGACGGCGTCCCTTGACCTTTCGCAGCCAGTCAATGGTCAGATTGCGAACGACGATGACCAGCCACGTCGAGACCGCGGCACCCGAGGCGGACTTCTCCGAATAACGGCGCAATCGGGCGAAGTTGTCGGCAGCGAGAGCGGCGCACACGCTAGCGAACACGTCCATGACATCGTCAGCATCGCGCAGCAGCCGCCGAATGGTCGCGAGGATCAGCCGGCGATAGCGTCGCTCAAAGAGATTCCAGGCGGCATCACCATCGCCGCCTTCGAGCTCAACCATCCAGGCTTCCATGTGTCCCTCCGACTGGGAAGCCCTCATGTACCAGCGCCACAGCAACAGCTCGGGAATATACCGCTCGGCGGGTGCCCTCGTGTCCCCTCCGCCGGAGCAAAACGTTGGCTGACGGCCGGCTAACCAAGCATTCTCGAACTGCTTCCTGCCCCTACCTAGCTCCGTAGCTCCCTGGGCTCCCTAGCCCGTGCTCCGGTTGCAACACTTTCCGGGGATCTGGCGTCTTAACCTAAGAACCTTAGGTTAGAGCGACCCATCTACCGGGACCCGGCCATGGCTCCGTCCGATCTCGAATTACTCCGCGGTACCCTGGATCTGATCCTCCTTAAAACCTTGAGCTGGGGCCCTTTACACGGCCTGGCCGTGGTGCGGTGGATCGAGCAGACCACCCATCAGCGGCTTCAGATCGAGGAGGGCGCCCTGTACCCGGCGCTGCACCGCATGGAGCAGCGGGGCTGGCTGGAAGCCGAGTGGGGGTACACCGATCAGGGGCGCCGGGCCAAGTACTATCAGCTCACCGCCTTGGGCCGCCGGCAGCTGGCTCTGGAGCTCCGCAAGTGGTCCCGCTACAGCGAGGCGATGGGCATGGTCATCGCCGCGGAGGCACGTCCATGAACTGGCCGGAATTTCGAAGAGCCTTCCGGCTCCCGCTGGGCAAGCGGGCGGTCAAGGGAGAAGTGGCCGCGGAGCTGGAGTTCCATCTCCAGGGCCGGATCGAGGAGCTGATGGCCGCAGGCCTGAGCCGGACCGAGGCGGAGCGGGAAGCGCGGGCCCGTTTCGGCGACCTGCCCCGGATCGGGGCCGAGCTGGAGCGGATCGACCGCGAGATGGTGCGGCGCCGCTCGCTGGCGGAGTGGCTCGAAGGATGGCGACGGGACCTCAGGCAGGCATTCCGGTCGCTTCGGAGAACACCGGGATTCACCGCAGTCGCGGTGCTCACCCTGGGGCTCGGGATCGGGGCCAACACCGCGATCTTCAGCGTGGTGGATGGTGTCCTGCTCCGCCCGGCGCCGTTCCAGGAAATGGACCGGCTGGTGATGGTATGGCAGACCGACCGCAAGAGCGGGACTCTCCGCGAACCGGCCTCGCTCCCGGACTACTTCGACCTGCAGCGGGAGAGCCGGCGGCTCGACCGGCTGGCGGGATTCGTTCCCGCCGAAATCACCCTCACGCCGGACGACGGCGAGCCGTCCCGGGTCGCCACGCTGTTGATGACCCATGGGCTGCTCCCGATGCTGGGCATCACGCCGCTGGCGGGACGGGGCTTCACGCCGGAAGAGGACCGCCCCGGCGCTCCCCGGGTGGTGCTCATCGGGGAAGAGCTCTGGGAGCGGCTGTTCCTGCGCGACCCCGCGATCACCAATAAGAGTCTCCGGCTCAACGACATTCCGCATGCCATCGTCGGGGTGCTGCCCGCCTCCGCCGATTTCGGGACCCTCCAGATTCTCGGCGCGGCCGCCTATGGCCGAGGCTTCGCGGACCGGGGCGGGCCGGCCAGGGTGGATGCCTGGCTTCCCCTTCGCCCCAACCCTACCCCCGAGTCCCGCGGCACCCATCCCCTCCTCATGGTCGGACGGCTCGGAGCCGGCGTGGGACTCGAGCCGGCCCAGGAGGAGCTGACCACGCTGGCCGCCGGCCTGGAGCGGACCTACGCCCAATCGAACGACGGGCGGGGGATTTTTCTCGAAGCGTTGCCCGAGGTGGTGTTCGGCCCGGTTCGGCCGGCGCTGCTGGTGCTGCTGGGTGCTGTCGCACTGGTCCTGCTGGTGGCCTGCGCCAACGTCGCCAATCTCCTGCTGGCGCGCGCCACCACCCGGATGCGCGAGGTGACGGTGCGGGCGGCCCTGGGCGCCAGCGGCCGCCGGCTGGCGGCGCAGTTCTTCGCCGAGAGCGCGCTGCTCACCGGCGCCGGGGTGATTCTCGGACTCGGGCTTGCGGTCGTGGGACTCCGGGCTCTGATGGGAATGGCGCCTTCGGACATCCCCCGGGTCGGATCGATCGGAATAGACGCCCGGGTGCTCGGGGTGACGATGGCGGTGGCGGCCGGCGTCGGTCTGCTGTTCGGCATCCTGCCGATGCTCCAGCTCCGGGGCGGCAACATTCAGTCACTGCTCCAGGGAGAGCGGGGCAGCTCCGCCGGGAAGCGGCACCGCCGGCTCCGCTCCGCGCTGGTGATGGCCGAGCTGGCCCTTGCGGTCATGCTGATGGCCGGGGCGGGGCTGCTGATCCGGAGCTTCTGGCGGCTCCACCAGGTTGATCCCGGATTCGCGGCCGAGCGAGTGCTCAAGGCGGAGTTCGAGTTGCCCAGGAGCCGCTATTCCCGCCGGATCGAGGCCCAGCGCTTTGCCGACGAGCTTCGGCGACGGGTCTCGGCGCTGCCCGGCGTGGTGTCGGTGGCGATTGCGGGAAGCCATCCGCTGGACGCGGGGTTTACCAGCTCGATCGTGGTGCCGGGCCGGGAAGCCGAAGCGGCCGATTGGCCAGAGCCCTCGATCCGCCGGGTCGATGCGGGATACTTCCGCACCGTGGGCGGGACGTTGGTCGCGGGACGGTTCTTCGACGCCAGCGATGATGTGGAGGCGGCGCCGGTGCTGCTGATCAATGAAGCCGCCGGCGCGCAGTTTTTCCGCGGCACCAATCCCCTGGGCCAGCGGATCAGTCTCTGGGGCGCTCAACGGACCGTGGTGGGCGTAGTGGGCAACGAGCGGATCCACGGGCTGGTGGCCGCCACGCCGCCGGCGGTGTATATGCCGGTGACCCAGGAGCCGGTCAGCGGAGGGAGCCTGCTGGTGCGGGTTAGGGGCAACCCCGCCGGGCTGGCCCCGGCGGTCCGGGCGACGGTGCGGGAGCTGGATCCCGGGCTCGCGCTCTTCGGAGTCGAGCCGCTCGGAGAGACCCTCTCCAATTCGCTGGGACAGCGCCGGTTCACCATGGTGGTGCTGGGCGCGTTCGCGGCGGTCTCATTGCTGCTGGCTGTCATCGGAGTACACGGAGTGCTGAGCTATACGGTGGCGCAGCGCACCCGGGAGATCGGCATCCGGATGGCCCTGGGCGCCGACCAGGGCAACGTGCGCACCCTGGTGGTCGGACAGGGAGCCGTGCTGGCGGGGGCCGGGCTCGCGATCGGGCTCCTGGGCGCATTCGCCCTGACCCGGGTACTGGGCACCCTGCTGTACGGAGTCGGCGCCACCGATCCGGTCACGTTCGGTGCGGTCGCGCTCCTGCTGGGAGGCGTGGCCCTGCTGGCGAGCTATTTCCCGGCCCGGAAAGCCACCCGCGTGAGCCCGGTGGAAGCGCTGCGTGAAGAGTAGGGAGTAGCGAGTAGCGAAGAGGGTGAGGCTGTTCCTCTTCGCTCCTCGCTCTCCGCGACTCCCTAGTTACGCCAGTATGGTCGTGGCGCGGGCGCGGGATGGTTGCCGAGCTGGGCCATGGTCGCCGCGTCGTACAGCCTGCCATTGATCAGCAGGTAGCGCACCGAGGTGGAGTTCCGCAGACTCTCCAGCGGATTCCGGTCCAGCACCTGGAGGTCGGCGAGCTTGCCGGGGGCCAGCGAGCCGATATCCCCGTCGAGTCCGAGATACTCCGCCCCGCGAAGGGTTCCGCTTCGCAGCGCCTGGTGCGGCGTCATCCCGCCCTGTTCCAGCATCCAGAGCTCCCAGTGCAGCCCCAGGCCGTGGAGCTGCCCGTGCGCGCCGGTCTGGACGCTGCCGCCCCGGTCGCTGAACGCCTTGGCCGCTCTGGCGGATGCGAGGTAGGAGTAGTCGTCGTCCGCGGCGGCCTGGCGGCGGCGGGCCCGGGCGTCGAGGACCGCGTCGGGGGTGAAGTGGCGGAGCCGCTCGTTCTTCCAGACGTCGTCATGCTGGTACCAGTAATACTCCCCGACCAGTCCGCCGTAATTGACGATCAGCGTGGGCGTATAGCCGGTCTTGCCGGCCGCCATCAGCGAGAGCGCGTCGTCGTAGAGGGGAGCCACCGGAATGTTGTGCTCCAGGCCGGTGTGTCCGTCGAGAACGTGAGTCATGTTGTAGGCGTAATTGCTGCCCCCTTCCGGCACGACCATCATCTTGAGCTCCCGGGCCGCTTCGACGATCTGTTGCCGGGCATCCCGGCGGGGCTGGTTGTAGCTCTTGACGCTGAAGGCCCCCACCGCCTGCATCCGCCGCAGGTGGCTGAGCGCATCCTCGTACGACGTGGTGATGGCCTTGGCGGGCGATTCGGCTCCATAGAGGATCGTCCCGGTCGAGAAGAGACGCGGCCCCGTGATGGTCCCCGCCCGGATCATCTCCGACGCACTGAAGATATGCTCGGTCGAGTTGGACGGGTCGTGCATCGTGGTCACCCCGAAGGCGAGGTTGGCCAGGAACGACCAGTTGTTCCGCGGGATGATGCCGCTCGATCCGGTTCCGAGGTGAGCGTGCGCGTCCACGTAACCCGGGAGGATGTACTTTCCGGTCACGTCGATCCGCCGGGCGGCGGCGGGAATCGGCACGCTGTCGGCGCGGCCGACCGCCACGATCCGGTTGCGGTCGATCAGCACGGTGGCGTTGGGGATCACCTCGTCGGCCCGCATGGTGATGACCGTCGCGCCGACCAGGGCGAGCTGCCCGGTGGGCCGGTCGGCGGCGGCTTTGAGCCCGATGGGGATACCGCGGCTCTCCGGATCCTTGCGGAGGGAGGTGGTGTCTTCGGTCTCGAAGGCGAACGTCTGGGAGAGGTCGCGCTGGAACAGCTCCGGCCCCAGAGCCCAATACACCCGGCGCGCATCGGGTGACCAGTGCAGGTAGAGCCCGGCGTCGCGGGAAATCCGGCGCACCGGATACTCCGCGGTCGAAGGCCCGATCTCCACGCCCTTGCCGGTGAGCGGGAGCGGCGCGACATAGGCGTTGAACCGCTCCACCCACGCCACGTACCGCTCGTCCGGCGAGGGCACGAACTGGGTTGCGTTCTCGGCGGTGAGGTGCACCCGCCGCTCGGCGCCGTTCAGGTCCACGCTGATCAGCGCTTGCTTGCCGGCTTCGTTCGAAGAGAGGAAGATCCGGTCCCCGGCCCGGTTGAATCGGGGATCGGAGCCCTCCTCGGTGACCCGCCGGGGCTCGCCGCCCGCCGCCGGCACCAGGTACACGCCCCGCTCCCGGCTGTAGAAGTTGCCCCGGAGCCCGTCCCCTCCAATCCGGCGATAGACCACCCGCTGACCGTCGGGCCCGAAACGGGGCTCGACGAAGTGTCCGCGCTGGGTGGTGAGTGCGCGGGTCGCCCCGCCGGCCAGGCGCACGAGGCGCACCGACCCCATCGCCTCGTCATGCCAGGTGGCGTACACCAGGCTCTGCCCGTCCGGCGACCACGAGGGATAGAGCTCCGTGTTCCCCGTGTCGGTGGTCACCCGGCGGGGCAGGCCATCCGGGAGCTCCTTCACCCAGAGCCTGCCGAGCGCGGTGTAGACCACCCGGCGCTGATCGGGCGAGACCGAGACCCAGCGCAGCATGCGGGTGTCGAAGCTGTCCGGCGCCACTCGCTGGGGGAACCGGACCGCGTCGGTGATCGTCTGCTTGACCGTCGCGGTGAACGGGATATTGGCCGGGGCTCCGCTCGAGGCGTCCACTCTCCACAGCTTGCCCGCGGCCCAGATCACGATGCTCTTCCCGTCCGGCATCCAGTCATAGCCGGCGTAGGTGCCGAAGATCGCCCAGGCTTCCTGCTGGTCGTGGTCGAGTCCGTCCCAGAGCGGACGCTCCCGCCCGCTCTCCATATCGTGGAGGAAGAGCACGCTCTTCGGTCCGACCCGTCGAATGAAGGCCAGGGTCCGTCCGTCCGGAGAGAGCTCGGGTCGGAGAGAGCCCCCTGCCCCCGAAAGCCAGGTAACCCGCTGGCCGGTCTGCCGGTCCAGCCGCTGCACCACGTAGACGACGCCGTGCGGATCGCGATTGTACTGGAAGCCGCCGCCCGGAGAGACATCCTCGGTGAAATAGACGTAGCGGCCGTCGGGAGACACCACCGGCTCGGTGGCGTTTTGCTCCCAGTTGCGGCGGTCGGTGAGCTTGATGCCCCCGCCTCCGGCGATGTGATAGAGCCATATCTCGCCGGCACCGACCGACCGGGTGTTCCGGAAGTGCTTGCGCGCCACCAGGTACTGTCCGTCGGGCGTCCAGGCGGGATTGGAGACCTCACGGTCCCGCTCCTTGCTGATCTGGCGCAGATCGCCCCCGGCCGCGGCCATGGTCCAGAGATTCGCCAGGCCATCGCGGTCGGAGGTGAAGGCGATGCGCCGGCCATCGGGGGAGAACCGGGGGTGCATCTCGTACGCGGGCCCGCCCTGGAGCAGCGTGGCCCGCCCGCCTGCGATGGGCAGGGTGTAGAGATCCCCCAGCAGCTCGAAGACGATGGTTCGCCCGTCCGGGGAAACATCGAGAGACATCCAGGTCCCCGTGGTGGTTTCGAACTCGATGTCCCGCGAGGGCCCGTGTTTCGCGGAGACATCCCACTTGGCGGGCACGGTGGGGGTCGCGGTGGCGGGCTCGGGGGTCTGGGCGACGGCGGCGTGGGCCAGACAGACGAAGCTCAGGAGCGAAAGCGGCCTGTACATGGGGATCCGGTTGTGGTGGTGATACTGAAGAGTACGTCAGTCGGGGCGGGAGCGTTTCGAAATTGTCACCCTGAGCGAAGCGAAGGGAGGGAGTCCTCCATTGAGACCTGTCCCTTCGGTCGCTTTGCTCCCTCAGGGTGACACGTCACTGCCACCGGAAAATCTTGAGCGCCAGCACAAAGCTCCCCACCATCCAGGCGCCCACGATCGCCAGCTCGGGTGCCACCTGCAGGAGAGAGGCGCCTTCCAGCATGTTGGCGCGGAGGGCATCGTTCACCGCGGTGAGGGGCAGCGCCTGCACGAAGGGCTGGATCACCTCGGGAAACCGCGACGAGCTGAAGAAGACCCCGGAAAAGACCCACATCGGCACCATCGCCAGATTCATCAGGCCCGAGGCACCCTCGAGGGTGCGGGGCCGGGCCGCGACCAGCAGGCCGAGGCCTCCGAAGGCCAGCGATCCGAGCAGACAGATCAGGAGCAGGGCGCCCAGGGCCCCCCGCATCGGCACCCCGAAGGCCAGGAGGCCGAAGGCGACCAGCAGCCCGGCCTCCAGCACCAGCATGGTCAGCCGGGAGATGATGAATGAGGCCAGGTAGGCGGCCTTGGACATGGGCGTGGCCACCAGCCGCTTGAGCAGCCGCTTGCGCCGGGCATCCACCACCGAAAACCCGATGCCCCAGATGCCGCTCCCCAGCAGATTCATGCCCAACAGCCCCGGCACCACGAAATCGATGTAGCGCGATCCTTTTTCCCGGACTCGCGCTTCGCTGACCAGCACGGGGTCGGTGCGTCCCGCACTGCGTTGGAGCGCGTCATTCACCACCCGGCGGGCCGAGATGCCCTCGGGACGGGTATCGTCGAAGCGGTACTCGACGTTGTCGGCGGACCGCGCGATCACCACCAGCGCGACTTTTCCGGTCCGGAGGGCCCGGGCCGCCGCGGAGTCGTCCATCAGGGCCGGCTCAAGCAGAGGATTGCCGCCGAGCCGTGCCAGCGCCTGGGAGGCGCCGGGGGCTCCGGCCTGGATCGCGACCTTCGAAGGTGCCTCGGGCCGGCTCCGGAAAGCGATGCCCAGTCCGGCGGTCATCAGGACCGGGAAGAGAAAGGTCCAGAAGATCGCCTCGGGCTCCCGGACGAATTCGAGAATGCGCACGATGACCAGCCGGACCAGCTGGCGATCGGTGAACCGCCGGGCAGCCTCAGCCATCGCGC
>DATFGC010000013.1:0-4962 GCA_035249765.1 Gemmatimonadales bacterium
CAGATCCCTGCTCATCCTGGAAGCTGAAGCGGAGCCGAATCTCGCGGTTTTCCGCCGGCCGGGTCGCCGCCGCCCACGCCTCGGCTTCTTCCACTGTCGCCGGCGCCAGCCCGGCGGGGATCGGCAGCGGCGCCAGGGTGCCGCCGCAGGCCAGCAGGAGGGCGGCGGCAAGCGGCAGACAACGGGAAGCGGCGGCTTTCATGGCCTTGATGATAGTGGGGTGTTCCCTCTCAATAGAGCCGCACCGGGTCGGGGGAGACCGGCAGCAGCTCGCGGACGTCGCCGGGGAGACGGGCCCACTGGAACTCCGGCCCCAGCACCATCATCGACGTCTCCGCGGTGACCAGAAGGGCTCCGTCCTCGGCCCGATCGACCGCGTAGCCGAAGGAGATCCTGCGGGAGAGGTTTTCCCGCACCCAGCAGCGCACCCGCACCAGGTCGTCGTAACGCGCCGGCTGCCGGTACCGGATCCTGAGCTCCCCGACCGCGAGGCGGAGTCCCCGCCGTTCCAGGTCGGCGTAGCTCATCCCGGTCCGGCGGAGGTGCTCGGTCCGCGCAATGTCGAGCCAGACCAGGTACCGGGAGTGATAGACCACCCCCATCTGGTCGGTCTCGCTGTAGTTGACCCGGGCGAAGGTTTCCGAGACCAGCGGCAGCGGGTCAGACATCGTCCCGGCTATCTTCTTTCGTGGCCATCGAGCGCCTCGTCATCGTAGCGGACGCCCACCTCGGCGGAGTACCTGCCGATGTGGAGGCTGCTTTCCTCGAATTCCTCGACGCGGTTCCCTCCCTGGGCGACGGGCTGCTGATCAACGGCGACCTGTTCGCGTTCTGGTTCGCCTATCGCCGCGCCATTCCGCGGGAGGGAGTCGCGGTGCTCGCCCGGCTGGCCGCGCTTGCCCGCACCATCCCGGTGGCGATGACCGGCGGAAACCACGACCGCTGGGGCGACACCTTCTGGGAGCAGGAGCTGGGGATCCGCTTCTCGCCGGACGAGCTCCGGATTCCCCTGGCCACCGGCTCGGCGCTCGCGGTCCATGGCGACGGAGTGGCCGAGGCCCGCTGGCATGGACGGCTGCTCCACTCGGTCTTTCGCCATCCCATCACCAGCGGCATCTATCGGCTGCTCCATCCCGACGTCGGTTTCTGGCTGGTGGACCGCTTCGCCGGCCGGCTGGCGGATTCCACCCGGGATCCCGACGTGCTGGAGGCCGCGGCGGCCCGTCAGCGCGCCTGGGCCGAAGCCCGGCTCCGGGCCGCGCCGGAGGTGACCCTGCTGGTCATGGGGCATACCCACCGTCCGGCGCTGGCCGAGGTCGCTCCCGGGAGGTGGTACCTGAATCCCGGCGCCTGGATGGACGGACTCAGTTATGCCACGGCTGGTGGCGGCACGATCGCGCTCAAGCGCTTCCGAGAGTAACCACCTCGGCGCCGGTCAGCCGCTCCCCCAGAAATCGCGCCCCGACCTGCGCGAACCGCGCAGGGTCATCGCTCACCGCAAACCGGTGGTCGGCGCTGTCCGGAACCGTCCCGGGCGCCTCGATTCCCTGCTGTTGCAGCAGCGCCGCCAGCTCCCGTGCGGTCTCGGCGCCTCCGTCGATCAGGCTCACCTCCGGCCCCATGATCTCCTGAAGAAGCGGGGCGAGCAGGGGATAGTGGGTGCACCCCAGCACCAGGGTGCCCACTCCGCGGGTCCGGAGCGGAGCCAGATACTGCTCGGCCACGAGCCGGGTGGCGGGGTGGTCGAACCAGCCCTCCTCCACCAGCGGCACCAAGAGGGGACACGCGGCCGCCACGACGGTCGAGCCTGGAGCGAGCCGCGCAATGGCCCGTTCGTACGCTCCGCTGGCGATGGTGCCCGCGGTGCCGATCACCCCGATCGGCCGCCCGCCCGCCGCCGCCACCGCGGCCCGCGCGCCGGGTTCGATCACCCCGATGACCGGAACCGGCGACCTCGCCTGCAGCGTCTCCAGAGCGTGGGCGGTACTGGTGTTGCACGCGATGACGATCGCCTTGACCCCCTGCCCCAGCAGCCAGTCGGCGATTTCCCGGCTGTAGCGCCGCACCGTATCGGCCGATTTGGGTCCGTAAGGCACCCGCGCGGTATCGCCGAAGTAGATCGTGGCGTCGGTGGGCAGCCGCTCGAAGATCGCATGGGCGACGGTGAGGCCACCGAGCCCCGAGTCGAAAATGCCGATCGGCGCCCGGTTCACGGAACCCGAAAGGCCACCGCGGCCCGGAGGCCGATCCCGCCGGGCATCACCCGCAGCTTGACGTCGGCCGGGAAATCCTGGAGCTGGCTCCCCACGAACGCCTCGAGCCCGGAGAACAGGTGATTGAACGCCATCAGGATGAGCCAGTCCTGACGCTCCTTCTTCTTGTCGATCACCCGCTCGGACGAGTCGGCATAGATTCGCTGCAGGAACCCAACCTCACGCGAGGCCTTGAGCGCCATGCCCAGGGTCACCCCTTCCCAGGTGATGAACAGCGCGGCGGTGAGCTTGCGGTCGAGCTTGGACTGGGCCCAGCCGGGGAGGAGGAGGGAGTGGAAGAAGGCTGGGAGTGGCCGGAGCTGGCTGCCGGCCGGGGATTGGGGATTGGGAGCTGGGGATTGGGGAACCGCCACCGAAGTGTCGGGCCGCGAAGGCGGAGTTTGTGCCGCAAGGCTTCCCCCAACCCCCAACAACCCAAACCCCAAACCCCAGCTGGCGGGAGCGTGTGGGAATCGAACCCACCGGAGCAGCCGAAGGCGTCTCCATCGCGGTTTTGAAGACCGGCCGGACCACCAGGCCCGATCCGCCCCCATAGAGCAGTGAGCAGTGAGCGGTGAGCAGTGAGCGGTGGTCACCCTGAGCGCAGCGAAGGGGCCGGGTTCAACCGCTTCGCTTCGCTCAGCGTGACCAACCTGACCGCTCACCGCTTACCGCTCACCTTTCTCGGCAATCACTTCAATTTCCACGAGGACGTTGCGGGGCAGCCCCGCCGCCGCCACGGTGCTGCGGGCGGGGCGGTGGGATCCGAAGCGCCGGGCATAGACCTCGTTCATCGCGGCAAAGTCGCTCATGGTCTGGAGGAACACCGTGGTCTTGACTACCCGGGAGAGGTCCGAGCCGGCGGCCCGGAGCACCGCCTCGAGGTTGCTCAGCACCTGCTCGGTCTGCTCCACGATCCCTTCGGCCGAGATTTCCATGGTGACGGGATCGAGCGCGATCTGGCCGGCGGTGAAGATCAGATCCCCGGCCGTCACGGCCTGGCTGTAGGGGCCGATCGCCTTGGGGGCGTCGTCGGTCGCGGTGAAGTGCAGTGTCATCAGAAGAGGCCCTCGATCTTCCCGTCAGAATGGACCCGGATCGCTTCCGCGGCCGGAGTTTTGGAAAGGCCCGGCATGGTCATGATGTCGCCCGCCAGCGCCACCACGAAGCCGGCACCGGCCGAAGGATAGACGTCCCGGATGGTAATCCGGAACCCGGTGGGGCGGCCCAGCTTGGTGGGATCGTCGCTGAAGGAATACTGGGTTTTTGCGATGCAGACCGGGGTGGTCGCGAGCCCCATCGCCTCGCACTGGCCAATGCTCCGGTCCGCCGTCGGGCTGTAGTCCACTCCGCTGGCGCCGTAGATCCCGGTGGCGATGGCCTCGATCTTGTGCTTGATCGGCAGCGACGCGTCGTAGAGCGGCTTGAACCGGGCCTTCCCTTCCGCGAGGATGGCCAGAATCTCCTTCGCCACCGCTTCGCCCCCTTCCCCACCCTTGGCCCATACGTCGCTCAACGCGGCCCGCACTCCCCAGCTCCGCGCCGCGGCCAGCACGGTGTCGAGCTCTTCCCGGGAGTCGGAGACGAAGCGGTTGAGGGCGACCACGACCGGGAGGCCGAACTTCTGCATGTTGCGGACGTGGGCCTCCAGGTTGGTCATCCCCCGCTCCAGCGCGGCAAGGTCCGGCCTGCCCAGCGCGTCCTTCTTGACGCCGCCATGCATCTTGAGGGCCCGCACCGTGGCGACGATCACCGCGGCCTCGGGGGTGAGTCCTCCCAGCCGGCACTTGATATCCAGGAATTTCTCCGCCCCCAGGTCGGCCCCGAAGCCGCCCTCGGTGATCACGATGTCGCCCAGCGAAAGCCCGAGCCGGGTGGCCATCAGCGAGTTGCAGCCGTGGGCGATGTTCCCGAAGGGGCCGCCGTGCACCAGCGCCGGACCGCCCTCCAGGGTCTGCACCAGGTTGGGGAGGATCGCGTCCTTGAGCAGCAGGGTCATCGCGCCGGAGGCTTTGAGGTCCGCCGCGGTAACCGGCTTCCGGTCCCTGGTGAGTCCGACGATGATGCGGCCCAGCCGGGCCTCCAGATCCTCGAGACCGGACGCCAGGCAGAGGATCGCCATGATCTCGCTGCCGGGCACGATCACGAAGCGGTCTTCCCGGGAGGGCCCGCCGTTGAGCCCGCCCAGTCCGACGATGATCTGCCGGAGCGAGCGGTCGTTCATGTCGATGGTGCGGGGCCAGCTGATTCGCCGGGTGTCCAGGCCCAGCGCGTTGCCGTGGTGGACGTGGTTGTCCAGCATGGCGGAGAGCAGATTATGGGCCGAAGTGATGGCGTGGAAGTCCCCGGTGAAATGCAGGTTGATCTCGTCCATCGGGATGAGCTGGGCGTACCCGCCGCCCGCAGCTCCCCCCTTGACCCCGAATACCGGCCCCAGCGAGGGCTCCCGGATGCAGATCACCGCTTGCTGCCCCAGCCGGCGGAGCGCCTGGCCGACTCCCACCGTCACGGTGGACTTCCCTTCGCCGGCGGGGGTCGGATTGATCCCGGTCACCAGCACCAGCTTCCCCTTCGGCTGCCGGGCCCGGATTGCCGCCATGGTGATCTTGGCCTTGGTGTGCCCGTAGGGGAGGATATCCTCGGGGCCGAGGCCCAGCTCGGCTGCGACCGCGGCAATGGGGCGCGGGATCGCAGCCTGCGCAATCTCAAT
>DATFGC010000014.1:0-4655 GCA_035249765.1 Gemmatimonadales bacterium
AAGGAGTGGAGCGGCATCCCCACGATGTTGTGCTGCGGAATAACCTGGCGGTGCTGCTGGAGGCTTCCGGCGCGATGGCCGAGGCCGAGGCGCTGCTGCGAGAGGTGCTGACCGAGGAGGCCTCGCTGCCGCAGCCGTTCAAAAACCTCGGGGATCTCTCCTACCGGAGCGGACGCTACGCCGAGGCCGCGATCCACTACCAGCGCGCCGCCGGTCTGGCTCCCGATCTGGGCGACGACCTCTACTTCAAGATCGGAAACCTCGCCTTCCGGGAGCGCGACACCGCGCGGGCCCGGGCCGCGTGGGAGCGGGCCGTCGCCATCAATCCCGGTCACCAGCTCGCCCGGGCCAACCTCTCCACCCTGAGGCTCGCGCCGTGATCGGGCGGGACGACGCGGGACTCGAGCTGGTGCTGCGTCAGCTGAGCCGGCGCGGCGCCGGCGGGTTCGAGTGGTACAAGGATTCCTGCCTGCTCCGGCGGATCGAGGTCCGGATGCGGGCCCGCGGAGTCGGCAGCCTGAGCCGGTACGCCGGGCTGCTCGAGGACGATCCCGAGGAGCTCGACCGGCTGCTCCACACCCTCTCGGTTCGGGTCACCGGGTTCTTCCGCAATCCCGATACCTGGCACCGTCTCCGCGAGCTGCTGGCGCTGGAGCCGGCCGCCAAGGAGCGCGGCCTCCGGGCCTGGAGCATGGGGTGCGCCACCGGAGAGGAGACCTGGTCGCTGGCCATGCTCCTGCTCGATCAGGCCCGGGCAGCCGGACCCGATGCGGTAGCGGAGGTGTCGGTGCTGGGCTCCGATGTGGACGATCAGGCGCTGGCCGTGGCCGCGGCGGGCCGGTATTCCTCCCAGAGCGTGGTCGCGATCCGCGCGGTGCTGCCCCATCCCTACGGCATGGTCCGGGAGGGATGCTTCGAAGTCGATCCCGCGCTGCGTCCCCGGGTGGAGTTCCGGCGGGAGGATCTCACCGCGCCACGGGCAGACGACGCCCGCTTCGATCTGGTCTGCTGCCGCAACCTGCTGATCTTTCTGGGCCGGGAAGGCCAGCGCCGGGTGCTCGACGCCGCCCGCCGCGCCCTCCGGCCCGGCGGCGTGCTCGCCCTGGGACGGACCGAATCGCTGGTCGCTCTTCCGGACGCGGGACTCCAGCCGGTGGATCTCACCCACCGGCTGTACCGGGGGGCCGCATGACCGGACCCAGGGTGCTGGTGGGGATCTCGGAGATGGAGGCGGCCCGGGCGCCCGGCACCCTCGGCGCACTGGGATTGGGAAGCTGCGTTGCGGTGATCCTGCATGATGGCCACGCCCGGATCGGCGGGCTGGCTCATGTGCTATTGCCCTCGCCCAGCGTGGGCCGCAAGAACCACGATGCCCCGGGCCGCTACGCGCCGACCGCGGTGGACGCGCTGCTTACCAGGATGCGCAGCCTGGGCGCCTCGCCCTCGCGGGTCACCGCCCGCCTGGTGGGCGGAGCCAGCATGTTCACCGGGCTGCAGCCGCCCGGGACCATTCAGATGGGCGAGCGGAACGTGCACGCGGCCCGGGAGGCGCTCCACCGGCACGGGATCCGGCTCACCGGCGAAGTGGTCGGCGGCGACTACGGCCGCTCGGTGGAGCTCGACCTCGAGTCGGGCCGGGTGCGGGTTACCTCCTATCAGCACGGGACGACAGAATTGTGACCGAATCGGCGGGGCCGGTCCTGGAACGGTTTCACGAAGAGTACCGGCGCATTGCCGGGCTCCTGGCCGCGCCCGGCGCACCCGGCGCGCCGGAGGAAGCCAAGCGGCGGATCATCGCCCTGTTCAAGCAGGTGGACGGCGCGCTGGGCGAGCTGGCCGCGCTCAAGGAAGAAATCCGCGGGCTGGTGGAGCGGTACAAGGAAGTGTCGGCCGACCAGGCCTCAGCCCGGGCCAAGGGCCTGCCGGGACAGGAACCCCAGATCCATCACGACCACCTGGGCGCGTCCACCTACATCGAAAAGGGGTGGAGTCTGATTTCCCTGGGTGATCCGCCCGGCGCCATCCAGGCGCTCAACCGGGCGCTCGAGCTCGCGCCCGGCGATCCCCAGGCCCTGTCGCTGCTGGGCTGGGCCCAGATGCTGGACGAGCAGCACGACGACGCCCTGGCCACCTTTTCCCGGGTGCTGATGAAGGAACCGGCCAACGCGCTGGCCCGGGTCAACGTCGGGTTCATCTGCCTCAAGAAGAAAATCTTCGGTGAGGCAATCGAGCACCTCTCCCGGGTGATCCGGCTCGACAACGACCAGAAGGCCACCCTGTATGCCCACTACTATCTCGGACTGGTGTACCTGGAGCGGGAGATGATGGCGGACGCCCAGACCTTTCTCGGCAAGGCGATCGCGCTGGGACCCAACCTGATCGAGGCCTACTACGACCTGGGGCGGGCCCAGTGGTTCGCGGGACGGACGGAGGAGGCGCGGGCCACCTGGACCGCCGGGGCCTCGGCCAACCGGTTTGCTCCCTGGGCGCACCGCTGCCAGGAGCTTCTCGACAAGACCGCGAGAGGCGAGGAGGTGCCGCGCTCCGGCTCCTCCTGACTCTGGCGCTGCTGCAGCCCCCGGCCGCGCCGCCGGCGGACCTCTCCGGCGTCTGGGTGGGAGAGGTCCTCGCTGTGGCGCGGCGCGGGGACCTCGATCTCGCCATCGCCCTCGCCGAGGAAGCCGACGCGCCCCGAACCTGGGCCGGGCTGGGACACGTGGTCCCCGGGAGCGTCCGGCTCATCGTGGTCCGGGGCGGGGCGAGGGTCGACTCCCTGATGCGGGGGCGGGGCCCCGCCTGGGGCGCCGGCTTCGCGCTGCCGGGCGCGCGGACCATCGTCATCCGAGCCGACAAGGGCGATCCCCGCCAGACCCTGCGCCACGAGCTGGCCCACTTCGCCCTGCACGACGCGGTGCGGGTCCGAATTCCTCTCTGGTTTGACGAGGGATACGCCGCCATCGCCTCGGGCGAATGGGACCGGCTCGACCGGTTGCGCCTCAATCTCAGCGTGGCGCGGGGAGACATCCCCGATTTCTACGCGCTCGATCGGGCGCTGCGGGGCGGCGAGGCCACCGCCGAGGCCGCCTATGCCCTGGCCGCCAGCGCGGTCGCCATGGTGGCGCGCCGCCATCCGACCCAGTCGCTCCAGCCCATCCTCGACCGCCTCAGGGCGGGCGAAGGATTTGAGGCCGCCCTGCTGGCCAGCACCGGCTCTACGCCGGGACGCTTCGAGCTGGAATGGCAGCGGGATGTCCGGAAGCGGTACGGGATCCTGGTCTGGGCCATGGCGGGCGGCCTCTGGCTGGTGGTCGCTTTCGCTGTGATGCTCGCCACCTGGCTCAGGCGGCGGCGGGACCGGCCCCGGCGGGCAGCGCTCGATCAGGGCTGGGTGGTGGAGATCGAGGAGGAGCCACCTCCGCTTGATAGAAGCGGTCCAGCGCCTTAAACTTCATGGTCTTATGGCTTTAAGCGAAGGAACCGGACGTCGCGGCTTGCTGGGGCGGCGCAACGTAATCGTTCTCGTCGCCGCGACGGGTTGTCTGGTTGCGGGCTATCTCACGCTGCAGGCCGGATCGGTCAGTCTCGCCGCCGTCCTGCTGGTGCTGGGATACTGTGTGCTCTTCCCTCTGGCTATCGCTCTCTGACCGCCGGACGGGTTTCGACCGGACGTGCAGAGCGGCAGGCGTAATGCGTCCCCTAAGAGAAGCACCCGGGGACCGCTGCACCATTGCCCCGGGCGAATAGCTCAGCGGTTCAGAGCGCCTGCCTTACACGCAGGATGTCGGGGGTTCGAATCCCTCTTCGCCCACTCACCCGCGCTCCGACTGGACGCGGAAGTCTCCGCCCGATCGGGCGGTTCTTTTGGGAGGATGTCCGGAATGCGTCTGACCCCTCTCGTGCTGGCCGGCTTTGCCGCCGCGCTGCCCTGTACGCCTCTGGCGGCGCAGCTGCGCTCCAGCCGGCCGAACCCCCAGGTGCAGAATCTTCCCCGCCTGCTGGTCGCCAATCCGCACAGCTTCTCCGCGCAGGATTCGACCGCGGCGGTCCGGGTAGGTGCGGGATTGCGCGACCGGATCGAGAAGACCGCCGATCGCTGGTTCAAGGTGGTGCTGCGGGCCCAGATGAACGAGGCGCTCCAGCAGTACGCCTACCCGGTGGACGCGCTGCTTCCGCCCCTGGTGGCCCGGCAGCTGGGCCAGTCACTGACCGCCCGGGCGATGGTGGTCAGCACCCTGCAGCGCGGCGAGGGCGGCCGGTTCACGGTGGACGCCCGCCTCGCCAACATGAACGACGATGCCGGCTTCATGGTCCGGGCGGTCCAGAATCCCAATGAATCGCTGGAAGAGTTCGGATCCCGGACCGCCGACGCCCTGACCCCCGCGTTACGGGCCCTCCAGGACGCCAAGGCCTGCGACAACCAGCGCGCCACCGAGCCGAACAAGGCGGCCGAATCGGCGGCCAAGGCGCTCAAGGCCCAGCCCAACCACGGCCTGGCCGAGTTTTGCCTGGCCCAGATCGCGATCGCCCGGAAGGCCCCGGTGGACACGATCATCGAACACCTCAAGAACGCGACCAGGGGCGACCGGCTCTCGCTGCCCGCCTGGACCGCGCTCGCGGTCCAATACCAGGCCAAGGGCGACAGCACGGCCACCATC
>DATFGC010000015.1:0-11371 GCA_035249765.1 Gemmatimonadales bacterium
CGTCACCACCGTATTCGGGGTTGAGCAGCCGTTTCTTGCTGGTGGGGTCGAAGTAACAGTAGGGCCATCCGCCGTCGGTCCCGTCAGGAAGCGCGAAGACGACTTCGGCGGGGTTTTCCCGGCCCGCTTCGGCCGGCCAGCCCCAGTTCTCGGTGAGCTGATCCCGTCCGTGGACTCCGGCGTAGAGGGTGCCGGTGGTGGGCTCGATGGAGACCGCCATCGGGTTGCGGAGCCCGGTGGCCACCCGCGCGGCCTGGTGCGCCGCCTGCCCCTCGACTTTGGGATCGAAGCGCCAGATGCCGGCCCGCTGCTCCAGCTCGAGGCAGGGCTGGTGTCCCGCGGAGCGATTCTGCCGGTCGCGCATCTGGCAGCTGTTGGTGAGCGAACCGATCGAGACGTAGAGCCGGCCGTCCTTTCCGATTGCGATGCCCTTGGACGCGTGGCCCCCCACCGGAAGACCCCGCACGATCACCTGGGGCACCGAGTCGGGCTCCGCTTTCCCCGCCGGCCAGGCGAACCGGAGCACCTGGTCATTGGACGCGAAATACAGCGCGTCGCCCGCGAGGGCGATCCCGCTGCCCGCGGCACCCTGGCGGGGGCCCCAGAATCGCTTCACCAGGTCGGCCTTGCCGTCGCCATTGGTGTCGCGAATCAGCACCAGGCCGCCCTCGGCGCCGTTCCGTGCGGCCCAGAGGTCGCCGTTGGGCGCCACCACCAGGTGACGGACCGGCCCCAGGCTCTCGGCCACCACCATGGCGCAAAAGCCCCGGGGCAGCGTGAGGCCGCCGTTGTCGGCCGCGCAGGCGGGAGACTGGGCCGACGCGGCCCCGGAAGCCACCGACAGGCCGAGCCCAGCAAGGAATGACAGGTGTCGCATGGGAATCCTCGGATGAAAGAAACGGTCGGGCAGCCGAGCCCGCGAGTTCTGGAGACGAATCTAGTTACTGTTGTTTCACCACCCCCACAGGCGACGGATCCATGACCGCAGCACCCGATCGCACCGAGGCCGCGGAATATTACTTCCGATACATCGATCTGGTTCCCCCCGGCGACATCCGCAACCAGCTGGAAATCCAGGGGACAGAGACCCTGGCGCTGCTGCGGGGCATCGATGCCGAGCGATCGCTCTTCCGGTACGCGCCGGACAAATGGAGCATTCGCGACGTGGCGAACCACCTCACCGATACCGAGCGGCTCTTCGTGTTCCGGGCGTTCTGGTTCGCCCGGGGATTCGACAGCCCGCTGCCCAGCTTCGACCAGGGAGTGGCCGCGGCTTCGGCCGCCGCGGATGACCGGACCTGGTCCAGCCTGGTAGAAGAGTTCGCCGCGGTCCGGGCCGCGACCGTGACCTTCTTCCAGACCCTTCCCGAGGACGCCTGGACCCGCCGGGGCATCGCCAGCGGGCATCCCGTGAGCGTGCGGGCCCTGGCATTCCTCACGGCGGGGCACGTCACCCACCACCTCGCGATTCTGCGGGACCGATACCTGGATGCTGGGTCCTAGGTGCTGGGTTCTAGATGCTGGAAGCTGGGTAGTTACCAGTACCCAGTACCCAGTACCCAGTACCCAGTACCCAGCACCCAGTCGCTATCTTCCCGCCACGCAATCTCACCGGACCGACCGATGACCGTTCTGCTCCCCCTGCTCCTGCTGGTCAGCGCGCCCGCCGCCGATACCGTGGACGTGCTGGTCCGGGGAGGCACGGTCTATGACGGCAAGGGCGGCGCGCCCCGGCGGGCGGACCTGGGCATCCGGGGCGAGCGGATCGTCTTCCTGGGCGACGCGGCGCAGGCCGGCATCATGGCGGGACGGACCATCGAGGCGGCCGGGCTGATCGTGGCGCCGGGGTTCATCGATCCCCACACCCACTCGTTCGAAGGGCTCCCCAGTCTCAGCGAAGCGCGCCGCCGCAACACCGGCGCGCTGATGCAGGGCGTCACCACGGTGGTGACCGGCGCGGACGGCCGGGGCCCGCTCGAGGTGGCCCAGGTGCTCACCGAGGCCGAGCGGCTGGGGATCGGCGTCAACACCTACGCCCTGGCGGGATTCGGGAGCGCCCGGGTCAAGGTGATGGGCAGCTCCTCCGCACCGGCGACGGCCGCCCAGATCGACTCGATGAAGGCGTTGATCGCCAAGGCGATGCGTGAGGGAGCGTTCGGAGTGGGCTCCGGACTGTTCTACGCCCCCCAGAGCTACGCCAGCACCGAGGAAGTCATCGCGGTCCTCAAGGGCGCCACGCCCTACGGCGGGGTCTACGACACCCACCAGCGGGACGAGAGCTCCTACACCATCGGCCTGCTCAACTCGGTGCGAGAGGCGATCCGGATCGGTCGGGAGACCGGCCTGACCACCAACCTGGGTCACGTGAAGGCGCTGGGAGTGGACGTGTGGGGCAAGGCGGACAGCGTGCTGCTGCTGATGCGGGAAGCCCGGGCCTCGGGCCACCTGGTGGTGGCCGATCAGTACCCCTGGACCGCCAGCGGGACCAGCCTGGGTGCTTCGCTGCTGCCCCGCTGGTCGCAGGCGGGGGGGAGGGACTCGCTGCTGCTCAGGATCTCCGATCCGGCGACCCGGACCCGGATCCTGAGCGACATGGCGGAGAACTTGAGGCGCCGGGGCGGCGACAGCACGCTGCTGATCACCGGACGAAGCGCCTCGGCCCGGAGCCTGACCGGCAAAACCCTCAAGGAGGTGGCTGCCGAGCGAAACACCGGCCCGGTGGAGACCGCGCTGGAGCTGATCCGCACCATCGGGGACGTCGGGGTCGCCTCGTTCAACATGAACGAGCGGGACATCGAGACTTTCATGAGGGATCCCTACGTGATGACCGGCTCCGACGGCTCCGGCGGGCATCCCCGGCTCTACGGGACCTATCCCCGGAAGATCCGCCGCTACGTCCTCGACAAGCCGGTGATCACCATGGAGCGGATGATCCAGGCGTCCTCGGGACAGGTGGCGGAGGTCTATCGCATTCCGGACCGGGGCACCCTCGAAGTGGGCCGCTTCGCGGACCTGATCGTGTTCGATCCGAAGACCATTCGCGAGGAAGCGACCTACGTGGAGCCGGAAAAGCTCTCCACCGGGATGCGCTGGGTATTCGTGAACGGGCAAGCCGCGGTGGCGGACGGAGCCCCGACCGGAGCGCTGGCCGGGAAGGGGCTCAGGAAAGGGGTGAAACAGTGACGCAACTGTAGTAGCTTTCCCGACTTATGGCCAATCCCCAATACATCTATACGATGGCGAATCTCCGCAAGGTCGTCCCGCCCAGCCGGGAGATCTTGAAGGGGATCTACCTCGCGTTCTTCCCCGGCGCCAAGATCGGCGTCCTGGGCGCCAACGGCGCCGGCAAGAGCACCCTGCTCCGCATCATGGCCGGGGTGGACAAGGACTTTCAGGGCGACGCGCGCCCCGCCGACGGGATCCGGGTGGGCTTCCTGCCCCAGGAGCCGGAGCTCGATCCGTCCAAGGACGTCCGGGGGAACGTGGAAGAGGCGGTCCGGACCCAGCGGGCCATGCTCACCGAGTTCGAGACCATCAGCGCGCGCTTCGCCGAGCCGATGGACGACGACGCGATGAACAAGCTGCTGGAGAAGCAGGGGGTGCTTCAGGAAAAGATCGACGCCCTCGGACTCTGGGAGCTGGATCGCACCATCGACATCGCCATGGACGCGCTCCGGCTTCCCCCCGGCGACGCCGACGTCTCCCGGCTCTCCGGCGGCGAGCGGCGCCGGGTGGCCCTGTGCCGGGTGCTGCTGGAGCAGCCCGACCTCCTGCTGCTCGACGAGCCGACCAACCACCTCGACGCCGAGTCGGTGGCCTGGCTGGAGCGGCACCTGCGCGACTTCCCCGGCACCATCGTCGCCGTCACCCACGACCGGTACTTCCTGGACAACGTGGCCGGATGGATCCTCGAGCTGGACCGGGGCGCCGGAATTCCCTGGGAGGGCAACTACTCCTCCTGGCTGGAGCAGAAGCGCCAGCGCCTCGCGGTGGAGGAGAAGCAGGCCTCGGCGCGGCAGAAGACCCTGGAGCGCGAGCTGGAGTGGGTCCGGATGGCGCCCCGGGCCCGGCACGCCAAGCAGCAGGCCAGGATCCGGGCCTACGAGGAGCTGCGGGACCAGGGGGAGCGGCAGCAGGAGGGCACCGCCGAGATTCTCATCCCGGTGCCCCCCCGGCTGGGCGACGAAGTCGTGATCGCGAAGAACGTTGCCAAGGGCTATGGCGACCGGCTGCTATTCGAGAACCTGAGTTTTGCCCTCCCCCGGGGCGGCATCGTCGGGGTGATCGGCCCCAACGGCGCGGGCAAGACCACGCTGTTCCGGATGATCGCCGGCACCGAGCGCCCCGACGCCGGCGAGCTGGTGGTGGGCTCCACGGTGCAGATCGCCTACGTGGATCAAAGCCGCGATTCGCTGGAGGCCGAGCACACCGTGTATCAGGAGATCTCCGGCGGACAGGAGCAGCTTCAGTTCGGCAAGCGGACGGTCAACGCCCGGGCCTACTGCGCCGGCTTCAACTTCCGGGGCGCCGATCAGCAGAAGAAAGTGGGCCTGCTCTCCGGGGGCGAGCGGAACCGGGTGCACCTGGCCAAGCTGCTCAAGAGCGGCGGGAATCTCCTGCTGCTGGACGAGCCCACCAACGACCTGGACGTGGACACCCTGCGCGCCCTGGAAGACGCCCTGCTGGCTTTTGCCGGATGCGCGGTGGTGATCAGCCACGACCGCTGGTTCCTCGACCGGATCGCGACTCACATGCTGGCCTTCGAGGGCGACAGCGAGGCCTACTGGTTCGAAGGCAACTATCAGGAGTACGCCGCGGACTACAAGCGCCGCAAGGGGGTCGCGGTGGATCAGCCGCACCGGATCCGCTACAAGAAGCTCGTGCACTAGGAACCCGAATCCATGCCGCTTCGCCGCGCTCCGGCCGTGGTGCTCCCGCCCCGCCTGGAAGGGCTGACTGCCCTCTCGACCAATCTCTCCTGGAGCTGGAACCGCGAAGCCCGCGAGCTGTTCCGCTCCATTGATCCTCCCACCTGGCGCCGGGTCCGCCACAACGCCATCGAGCTGCTGCGGGAAACCCCGCACTCCCGCCTGACCCAGCTCGCCAGGGACCCGGCCTTCGTGCAGCTGTACGACCGGGTGATGGAATGGTTCGCCACCGATCAGCAGTCGGAGCGGACCTGGTTCTCCCGCCGCTACCCCGAGCTGCTGGGGCGGCCGGTGGCCTACTTCTGCGCCGAATTCGGGCTCCACAACTCGGTTCCGATCTACAGCGGCGGCCTCGGCATCCTGGCCGGCGACCACTGCAAGACCGCGTCGGACCTGGGGATCCCCCTGGTGGGGGTGGGGCTCAGCTACATGAAGGGCTATTTCGACCAGCGGCTTCGGGGCGACGGGTGGCAGGAGGACAGCGACGACCACGTGGATCCCTCGCTCACCCCGCTGGTCGAGCTGCGCGGCCCCGGCAACGAGGAGTGGCTGGCGGTGGTGCAGACCTTCGGCCGGCCGGTCCACGTCCGGGTCTGGTCGCTCCGGGCCGGCCGGGTGCCGCTCTACCTGCTCGACACCAATCTGGAAGAGAACCACCCCGAGGACCGCACCCTGCTCAACAAGCTCTACGGTGGCGGCCCCGATCTCCGGCTCCGCCAGGAGTGGCTGCTGGGCGTTGCCGGGGTGCGCGCCCTGCGAGCGGCGGGGGTGGATCCCGGGATCTGGCATGCCAACGAGGGCCATGCGGCGTTCATGATGCTGGAGCGGGTGCGGGAGCTCACCGCCGGCGGGATGCCCTGGGTGGAAGCACTCACCCAGGTCCGCTGCAATACGGTATTCACCACCCATACCCCGGTCCCGGCCGGACACGATGCCTTCGATCCCGAGCAGCTGCTCCAGTGTACCGGACCGATCTGGGAGGAGATGGGCGCGACCCCCGAGCAGGTGGTCGGGCTGGGACTTCACCCCGGCCGCCCCGACCAGCGCTTCCAGATGACCGTGCTGGCGCTCAACCTCTCGGCCCGGGTCAACGGGGTGTCCCAGCGCCATGGCCAGGTCTCCCGGGATATCTGGCACGACCTCTGGCCGGGGCGCTCCCAGGACTCGGTGCCGATCGGGGCCATCACCAACGGGGTACACCTGGCCACCTGGATGGCCAACCCGGTGATGAAGCTGCTCGACCGCCACTTCGGTCCCGACTGGGGCGCCCGGCTGGATGACCCGGGTCTCTGGGACCAGCTCCAGCACCTCGATCCCGGCGCGATCTGGGCGGTCCACCAGGAGGTGAAGGGCACCCTGATGGGATTCATCCGGGAAGAGGCCCGGCGCCGCTTTGCCGACGAATGGACCGAGGCGAGCCAGGTGGTGGCGGCCGGCACCCTGCTGCACCCCTACGCGCTGACCATCGGATTCGCCCGGCGGTTCGCGACCTACAAGCGGGCCTCCCTGCTCTTCCGGGACGAGGAGCGGCTCAAGCGGCTGCTCTGCGACAAGCGGCGGCCGGTGCAGATCATTTTTGCCGGCAAGGCGCACCCGGCCGACAACCCGGGAAAGCAGATTCTCCAGGAGGTGTACAGCTGGGCCCACAATCCGTTCTTCCAGGGCAGGATCGCCTTCCTGGAGGATTACGACATGCACCTCGCCCATGTGCTGGTGCAGGGCGTGGATCTGTGGATGAACCTGCCCCGGGTCCCGCTGGAGGCCTGCGGGACCAGCGGGATGAAGGCGGCGCTCAACGGGGTCCCCCAGCTCGGCACCATCGACGGGTGGTGGGAGGAGGGGTATGACGGCACCAACGGATGGACGATTCCTCTGGCCCCCGACACCGAAGACCTCGAGGTGCAGGACGCCCACGACGCCGAGGAGCTCTACCGGGTGCTCGAGGAGGAGATCATTCCCCTGTATTATTCGACCGACGGCGCCGGGGTGCCGCAGGGGTGGACCGACAAAATGCGCAATGCGATCCGGGTAGCCGGAAGCCGTTTCACGGCGCGCCGGATGCTGCTGGAATACACCGACCGATACTACGTGCCGGCGATGCGCGGCGATCCGCTCACCGACGACCCGCCGCGAGGGGCGGGCCATGCGTGAGCGGCGAACCCCGGCCCGCGACCTGTACCCGCACTCGGCCCTCCACACCCGGGACGGCACTCCGGTAACGGTCGCGCATCTCGCAGCCGAGTATTACCCCTACGCCCGAAGCGGCGGGCTCGCCGAAGCCGTCGCCAACCTCGCCCGGTTCCAGTCCGCCGGCGGCGTTCGCACCCTGGGCTTCCTCCCGCTTTACCGCTCGGCCCGTGCCGCCGCCGGCCCGCTCACCCAGGTCGGGGAGCCCTTCGTGGTGCGGATGGGCCGAACCGAAGTCGAGGTGCGGGTCCAGCGCCAGGCCGAGGGCCGGGACGGCACCCAGCTCTTCTTCATCGAGCAGGATGGCTATTTCGACCGGGAGCGGCTCTACGGCGACGCCCGGGGCGACTATTCCGACAACCACCTGCGCTACGCCTGCTTTGCTCTGGCGGTGCTGGAAGCGCTCCCCCGGGTCGCCGACGGTCCCCTGGTGCTGCACGCCCACGACTGGCACGCGGCGCTGGCGCTGGTGTACCTGCGCACCCGCTGCGCCGGCAGCCCGGGTTATGCGGGGATCCGCTCGGTCCTCTCGGTGCACAACGCCGGGTATCAGGGACACTATCCCCCGGAGGTGATGGAAGAGCTGGGCCTTCCCTGGGAGCTGTTCGACTGGCAGCACCTCGAATGGTACGGCAAGGTCAACCTGCTCAAGGGGGGTCTGGTCGCCGCCGATCAGGTCGTGACCGTGAGCCCCAATCACGTCCGGGAGCTTCGCACCGCGGGGGGCGGATTCGGGCTCCAGGAAGTCTTCACCTGGCTGGGGCGGAGGTTCTCCGGCATCCTCAACGGGATCGACCAGCAGACCTGGGATCCGGCCACCGACCCGCAGGTGCCGGAGAACTTCACCATGGATGCACCGGCCGGAAAAGCGGCCTGCAAGGCCATGGTTCAGCAGGTGTTCGGGCTCACCGTCGCCCCGAAGGTGCCGCTGTTCTCGATGGCCGCCCGGCTGGTGACCCAGAAGGGGCTCGACCTGATCCTGGATACTCCGGCGCTGGTTTCGCTGGATGCACAGTTCGTCTTCATCGGGGCCGGTGAGGCCCGCTTCGAAGCGGCCCTGGGCGGTCTGGCCGCGCGCTATCCCGACCGGATCGCGGTGAACACCAATTTCACCGACCGGCTGGAGCACCTGCTGATCTCGGGCGCCGATTTCCTTCTCATGCCCTGCCAGTACGAGCCCTGCGGGCTGACCCAGATGCGGGCCCAGCGCTACGGGGCGATTCCGGTGGTGCGGCGGGTCGGCGGACTGGCCGACACGGTTTCCGACGGCGCCACCGGCTTCGTGTTCGATCCCTACCACGCCGAGCCACTCCTGGGCGCCGCGCTGCGCGGTCTCGACTGCTATGCCAATCCTCCGGAGTGGGCCCGGATGCAGCGCAACGCGATGCGGCAGGACTGGGGCTGGGAGCGCTCGGTGGAACGCTACCTCGAGGTGTACCGGAGAGCGATCTCGCCGTGATGGACTTCATCCTCACCCTCCACAGCCATCTCCCCTACGTGCTCAATCACGGCCGCTGGCCTCACGGGAGCGACTGGCTCGCCGAGGCGGCGGTGGACACTTACCTCCCGCTGATCGAAGCGCTCGACCTGCTGGCGGAGGAGGGAGTCCCCGCGCCGATCACGCTTGGGGTCACGCCCATCCTGGCCAATCAGCTCGCCCACCCGTCGTTCGGCGTCGAGCTCTCCGCGTTCTTCACTCAGCGGCTGGAAGCCTGCGACGAAGCCGAAACGGCCTTCGCGGGCGGCGCCGATCGGCATCTGGTCCCGCTGGCCGGTTACTGGCGGGAGCGCTACCGCCGACTGCTCCGGAGGTTCGAGCATTGCGGCGGCGATCTGATCGGCGCGCTGCGGGGGCACGCCGCGGCAGGCCGGCTCGAGCTGCTGAGCTCGGCGGCCACCCACGGGTTCCTGCCGCTGCTCGGATCGGAGGAAAGCATCGCGTTCCAGCTCGGGATGGGCCGGGCCGAGCATCAGCGCCTGTTCGGCCGGCCGCCGGCCGGCTGCTGGGTTCCCGAATGCGCCTACCGCCCCCGGGGCAACTGGCAGCCCGATCCCGCGGCGCGGTTCATGGCCAACCGGCCGGGGATCGAAGAGCACCTCGACACCAGCGGCTACCGGTTCTTCTTCGTGGACGCGCATCTGGCCGAAGCCGGAAGGCCCCTGGGACTCTACCGGGAAGGCGGCAGGCCCGACGGCATCCCGCTCACCGACGAGGACTGGAGCAATCCGGTGGCGCGCCGGTCGCCCTACCAGAGCTACGAGGTCTCGCCCCAGCGCAATCGCCGGGGCGTGGTGGCCTTCGTGCGCGATCCGCTCTCCACCCGGCAGGTGTGGAGCCGGCACGGGGGGTTTCCGGGCGACGGCGGGTATCTCGAGTTCCACAAGATCCGGTTCCCCGGCGGGCTCAAGCTCTGGCGGGTAACCCATCCCCAGGCCGACCTCGGCCGGAAGGAGCCCTACGAGCCCAACGTGGCGCGGGCCCGGGCCTGGGGTCACGCCGGGCACATGGAGTGGATGCTCCGCAACCACGCCGGCGGCCCGCGTACCCCCGGGGAGTCGGTGATCGTAGCGCCGTTCGACACCGAGCTGTTCGGGCACTGGTGGCACGAGGGAATCGAGTTCATCGCGGACTTGTACCGCCACCTCGCGGCCCGGGAAGGGGTCACGCCGCGGACCGCCTCGGGGCACCTGGCATCCCATCCGCCGGAGCGCGCCATCGCGCTGGCCCAGGGCTCCTGGGGCGCCAACGGCGATTTCAGCATGTGGCTCAACCCGGAGACCCGGTGGACCTGGGAGCGGCTCTGGCAGCTCGAAACCCGCTTCTGGGAGGCGGCCCGGCGGACCATCGCCGAGCCGTCCTGCGAGCGGGTGCTGGCCCAGGCGGCCCGCGAGCTGCTGCTGCTCCAGTCCAGCGACTGGCAGTTCATCATCAGCACCGGGGCCGCGGCGGACTACGCCACCAAGCGCTTCCACGGCCACGCCGAGGACCTCGACCGGTTGCTTCGCGCGCTGGAGCGCGAGGGCCGGAGCGACTGGGTGGCCGCGGAGCAGGACGCGGAAGCGCTGCGCCGCCGGGACGACGTGTTCCCAGGGATCTTCCCGGTGCTGGCGGGGGTCTTGCGCGACGGGATTGCTTCGGACCTCCAGTCCTCGCAATGACTGCGAGCAACTCAGTCGTCATTCACGCCCATTTCTATCAGCCCCCCCGCGAGGAGCCCTGGCTCGAGCTGGTGGAGGCGGAGCCCAGCGCCGCGCCGTTTCACGACTGGAACCGGCGGATCGAGCGGGAGTGCTATCGCGCGGTAGTCGCCGCCCGGGTTCCCGGTCCGGATGGGCGTATCGCACGGGTGGTGAACACGCTGGAGCAGATCAGCTTCAACGTGGGGCCGACCCTGGCGGACTGGCTGGAGAAGGAGGCCCCGGAAACCTGGAGCGCGATGGTCAACGCCGATCGCGACAGCCGGCTCCGGCTGGGCGGCCACGGCAACGCGCTCGCGATGCCCTACCATCACATCATCCTTCCGTTGGCCTCCCGCCGGGACAAGACCACCGAAGTGCGCTGGGGGATCGCCGATTTCCGGCGCCGCTTCGGACGCGATCCCGAGGGGATGTGGCTGCCCGAGACCGCGGCGGACGACGAGACTCTGGATGTGCTGGCCGCCGAGGGAATCCGGTTCACCGTGCTGGCGCCGCACCAGGTGACCGGTGCGCCGGCCGGCGGGATGCCCGGCCGCTACACCACCGCCGGCGGCCGGAGCATCGCGCTGTTCGTCTATGACGGCCCGCTCTCCCACGACGTGGCCTTCGGCCCCCTGGTGACCGACGGCACCCGCTGGCCCCCGGCGATCCGGAGCCGGATGCCGCGGGAGGGGCCCGGTCTGGTATCCATCGCGACCGACGGCGAGACCTACGGGCACCATCACCGCTTCGGGGAGATGGCGCTCGCGGCCGCGCTGGACCGGCTGGGCCGGGAGCCGGGCACCTGCATCGAGAACTACGCCTCCTTCCTCACCCGCCATCCCGCGACCCACGAGGTCGGGCTCGCGGGACCCAGCTCGTGGAGCTGCAGTCACGGGGTGGAGCGGTGGCGGGCCGACTGCGGCTGTCGCACCAAAGAGGGGACCAGCCAGGCCTGGCGGAAGCCGCTGCGGCAGGCGATGGACGCGCTCGCCGTCGAGCTGCACGGGCGGTTTGCCGAGGAAGCGGCCGCATTTTTTCCCGATCCCTGGGAAGCCCGCGACGCCTACGCGACGGTG
>DATFGC010000016.1:0-3332 GCA_035249765.1 Gemmatimonadales bacterium
ATCGATTCGGTGATCGTGCCCGCCGCGTACACCACCATCCCGGCGCACCACCAGGCCAGGTGGGTGCCGCCCCGCTCCCGGTAGCGCCGGCCCAGCACTACCGCGAAGACCAGCGCCACTACGCTGGTGGCGATCGGGACGTAGTGGACCGCTTCCCGCATGGCCGGCTAAAACCCCAGCCGATAGGTGACCGTCACCGACCGCCCCGGCTCCGGCCGGAAGAACCCGACGTTGGGAAACTCGGCGTAAAGCCGGTTGCCCAGGTTCGAGACATTGACCGCCAGGTCGTGGTGGACCCGGCCGGTGCGGAGGAAGCTGAGCCCGGCCCCGGCCCCGTGCACCGTAAAGGCCGGGAGCACTTCGCCCACCGGACCCGCGCCCAGGGCCACGTCCTTCCGCTCGCCCTGGTGCCGCACCCCGTAGCTGAGCCAGAACCGCCCGGCCGGATCGTCGTAGCGAAGCTCCCCGGCCAGCTTCCGTGAGTAAGTGTCGCCCACCGGGTTGTTGGAATCGAGCGCGTCCTCGGCGGAGTGGGTCGAGAAGCTGGCCCGCGCCCCTAACCCGCTCGCCAGCCGGACGTCACCCAGCAGCTCGACGCCCTCATCCCGGATCTTGTCCACGTTCACGTTGCGGAAGGCGGGAAACGGGCCCACCATCTCGCCGGTCGGCTCGATCCGGATCCCGTTCCGGATCGTGCTGCGGAAGTAGAAGCCTTCGAAGTAGGCCGGGCCGGCCCGCACCTTGACGCCCAGGTCCATCGTGAAGCTGGTCTCCGGCTCCAGCTCGGGATTGCGCTGCTGAAACCCGGATCCCTCGGGTGTGGGGCCCTCGAAGAACCGCTCCACCAGGTTGGGAGACCGGAACGCCCGCCCCGCGTTGCCGACCAGCGCCACCTGGGGCGTCAGCTGATACAGCAGATTGGCCGCCCCGACCACGGTCTGGTCGTCGCTCCGGATCTCGGCGCCGGTCACTCCCTCGGTGGGGAGGGTGTGGGCCCGCACGTCCTGGATCCGCGCCCCCAGCGTGGTGCTGAGCCGGGAGGTCAGCGCCAGCGCCGCCTGGGCAAACAGTCCCCCGGTCTGATAGATGGCGTTGGGCACCGGAGGCGTGTTGCTGATCTCCTGCTGCGGCGGACCGAACCCGGTGACCCTGGTCAGGCTGGAATCCCGGTTGAACGAATCGTCCCGGGAAAAATCGGCGCCGTAGGTGATGGTGTGGCGGCCGCCCACGATCCGCGCCGCCTCGGCCCGGAATCCCCAGGTGTCGATGTCGGTGAAGTTGCGGGAGGCCACGCTCACCCCGCCGCCCGGGGCGGCCGGTGGACTGCCGAACGGCACGAACACGTCGAGGTTCAGGTCGCGGGCGTTGCTCTGGTAATAGGTGGTCAGCTCCAGCCGGTCGGCCAGGAAGGAAGAAATCCTCGAGGTCTGGTAGCGCACCGAGGCCTGCTGAAAGGTCTGCCTGGGATAGGAGATCCGGATATCGGGATCGTCCGGCGCGCCGAAGTCGTCGGGATCGACGAACCCGAACCCGAAGTCCCGCGCCGAGTAGCGGGCGTAGCGGGCAAACAGGTTGTGGCCGTCCGCCAGCGCGATACCGATCTCCCCGGAGTAGTTCTCGTCCCGCACCCCGGTGTCGTGCACCTGCACCGGCTGGCTCAGCGTGAGCGATCCGAGGTTTCCCGAAGGAGCCTGGTAGGGCTCCGTGTCCCGGTAAGTCCCGCTGAACCGGAAGCCGACCCCGCCCAGGCGTCCCGCCACATAACCCGCGGGCCGGCTCTGCCGGTCGTGCGAGCTGTAGCGGTAGCCCACTTCGCCGCCGATCCGGTTGGGGCCGCTGGTGGGCGCGCCGGCCGGAAACAGATTGACCACCCCGCCGATCGCGTCGGTGCCGTAGAGCACCGAAGCCGGACCCCGCACCAGCTCGACCCGCTCCAGCGATTCGACGTCGGAGAGCGCCGGCAGCTCGCCGAAGTCCTGCTGCCGCCGGGCGTTGTTGAGCCGGATCCCGTTTTCCAGCAGCAGGATCCGCTGGCCTCGCTGGCCCCGGATCGCAAGTCTGGCCTGGTTCGAGCCGGTTCCGGTGATGTCCACCCCCGGCTCCAGCCGGAACAGATCGGACACCGTGTACGCCGCCCGCCGCCGCGCCGCCGCCGAGTCCACCACCAGCACCGGCTGCGGAGTGCGGAAGATTTCCCGGGCGCTTCGGGTCGCGGTCACGTTGATGGGATCGAGCTGGCGGACCCGGGTCGAATCGATGCGGACTCGTCGGGTGGTATCGGGGGCCTGGGCAGAAGCGGCGATGGGAAGTGCGAGAGCCAGCGCGAGCAGGATGTGGGCACCGCGGTGCTGCCGGGACATGATGGGCAATCCGGTCGTTGAGGTTTGGGTGGAGCGCCTCAATGATCGGCAAAGGCACCGTCCCCGGGCAGCGGAACGGTACGGATTCCGGCTACCGTATTTCTACGGATTCTGCCGCTCGGCCTCCAGGGCCAGCCGGGTCAACTCGGCCACGGTGTAAATCCCCAGCTTCCGCATCAGGCTCTCCCGGTAGGACTCCACGGTGCGTGAGCTCAACCTCAGCGCCGCGGCGATCTCCTTGTTGGTGCGGCCCTCGGCGATGCCCTGGAGCACCTCCCGCTCCCTGGGGGTGAGCGCGGCCAGGCGATCCGATGCGCTCTGCTCCGCGCTGCCGCCCTGAATCGCGGCGCTCAGGTGCCGGGCCACCGAGGGGCTGAAGAACGCCTCGCCCCGGGCCACCGCCCGGATCGCCCGGCGCAGCTCGGCGGGCTCGGTGTCCTTGCGGAGATAGCCCCGCGCTCCGGCCCGCACCGCCTCGACTACGTACTGGGGATGATCGTGCACGCTGAGCATCAGCACCTTGACCGCTGAAGCGCGGTCGCGCAGCGCCGCCGTCACCTCGATGCCCGACTGATCCGGCATCGACACATCCAGCACCAGCACGTCGGGCCCGAGCGACTCGGCCAGCCGGAGCGCCTCGGCGCCGTTGCTCGCCTGGCCCACCACCTCGAATTCCTCGCCGGCCTGGAGCACCTGGCGGATGCCCTCGCGCACCAGGTGGTGATCGTCGGCGATCACGATCCGGACCCTGGTCATGGAGCGGCCGCCGGAACCTGAGCCACCAGCCGGGCGCCCCGTCCCGGCGCCGCATCGACCGTAAGCCGCCCGCCCACCGCGGCCATCCGCTCCTGCATCCCGACCAGACCCATCCGGCCACCGTCGGCCGAGGCGGCGGGATCGAAGCCGCGGCCGTCGTCGCTCACCGCCAGAGAAACCCCGGCGGGGTCGCCGCGGAGCTCCACCGCGACGGTG
>DATFGC010000017.1:0-6161 GCA_035249765.1 Gemmatimonadales bacterium
GCGGTTCAGCAGCACCAGCCACTCGACCCGGTCGACCCGGGGGATGAGCCGGATCGGACTGCTGATCCGGATCACCGGCCGGGTCCACTGGAGCAGCCTCGAGATCAAGGAAAAACCCCCCAGCGGGATGGAGCCGAAGCCGCGCTGGATGCGGCTGCTGGCGGGGGAGTAGCGGTCAACGGTCAACGGTCAACGGTCAACGGTCAACGGTCAACGGGAAAATCCCCAACCCCCCAACCCCCCAACCCCTACACCCGCGAACTGGGACAAATCCGGTTCAGCACACACACCTCGCAGCGCGGCCTTCGCGCGATGCAGACCCGGCGCCCGTGCCAGATCAGCAGGTGGGAAATCAGGGTCCAGTCCTTCCGCGGCACCAGCGCCATGAGATCCTGCTCGATCTTCTCCGGGGTGGTCGCGCGGGTCAGGCCCAGCAGGATCGCGAGGCGGGCCACGTGGGTGTCCACCGTGATACCCTCATTCTTGCCGTAGGCGTTCCCCAGAATGACGTTGGCGGTCTTCCGCCCGACCCCGGGGAGCGCCTGGAGCTCGGCCATGGTACTGGGCACCGACCCGGCGTGCCCGGCGCCGATCGCCTGAGCCATGCCGATCAGGCTCCGGGCCTTGTTCCGGAAGAATCCGGTGGACCGGATCAGCGCCTCGACATCGTCCTGGCGGGCGGCGGCCAGCGCCGCCGGGGTGGGATAGCGGGCGAAAAGAGTCGGGGTCACCAGGTTGACCCGGACGTCGGTGCACTGGGCCGACAGGATGGTGGCGACCAGCAGCTCGAACGGGGTGCGGTAGTCGAGCTCGCAGTGGGCGTCGGGATACTCGCGCTTGAGCAGCGCGATGATCCGGGCGACTCGCGCCTTGTCGGGCTTCTTCATCCCGCTCGCCGCGCCCGGGCAAACGCCAGAAACTCCTCGGCGGTCCGGGTATTGAGGATATCCGCCCGGGTGAGCCCTCCCTTCCGCGCCATCCCGACGCCGTACGCCATATAATCGATCCCGGCCCGGCTGTGGGCATCCGAGCCGATGGAAATCATGACGCCGAGCTCGCGGGCCCGGGCCAGCCCCCGCCAGTCGAGGTCCAGCCGGTGCGGATCGGCGTTGATCTCCAGCGCCACCCCGTTCCGGGCCGCGCTCCGGAAGACCTGCTCGAGGTCGAGCGGGAAGGGATCCCGGGAGAGGAGCAGTCGGCCGGTCGGGTGGCCCAGGATGGTGAGGTAGGGGTTGTCGAGCGCCCGGAGCACCCGCGCCGTCATCTCCGGCTCGGTCATGGCAAAGCGGGAGTGAATCGAGCCGATCACGAAGTCGAATCCCGCCAGCACCTCGTCCTCGTAGTCCAGCCGGCCGTCCGCCAGGATGTCCGACTCGATTCCCTTGAGCACCCGGATGCCGGGCAGCCGCGCGTTCAGCGCGTCGATTTCCGCCCACTGGAGGCGGAGCTCCTCCACCGACAGGCCGCCGGCGTAGGCCGCCGCCTTGCTGTGGTCGGTCAGGCCGACGTAGTCATAACCCGCGTCCCGGCACGCCAGGGCGAGCGCCTCGATGGTGAGGGTGCCGTCCGAGTAACTGGAGTGGCAGTGGAGGAGTCCCCGCAGATCCGACTCCGCCAGCAGCTCGGGCAGCGGCCCCCGGGCCGCCCGGGCCACTTCGTCTCTCCCCTCCCGGAGCTCGGGGGGGATGGGCGCGAGCCCGAGGGCGCGGTAGAGCGACGCCTCGTCCGGCGTCGGCACGAACTCGCTCCCCTTCCAGAGGGCGGCGGCGTTGAACGCCATTCCGCGCGTCGCGGCGTGATCCGCCAGCTGCGCCAGGTGCGACTCGCTCCCGGTGGCCTGCACCAGCACCGCCCCGAGGTTTCGCGGCGGCGTCACCACCACCCGGGCGGCCATCTCTCCCGGGGTGAGCAGGGTCACCCGGCGCTCGTCCTCACCGCTCACTTCCTCCATTCCGGGAAAGTGAGCCAGGGCCCGGAAGATTTCTTCGGCCGGCGCTTCCGACACCACCACCTGCACGACCTCCCGCACCACTTCACACCGCCGGCGCACCTCTCCCGCCACAATGGCCTCCTGCACGCCCGGCACCCGGGCCAGCGCGGCGCGCAGCAGCTCGGCTTCTTCCGCCGCATGATGGGAGAGGCGGAGACCCACCACCCGCCGCTTCATCCCGATGCGCTTGAGCAGGGTCTCCACGGTCCGGGGACCGAATCCGGGAAGTCCGGCCAGCCGTCCGTCCCGCGCGGCGGCTTCGAGGTCGGCCAGCGACTCAACCCCGAGCTTCTGGTGGATGGCCTTGATCCGCGCGACGCCGAGCCCGGAGAGTCCGAGCAGCTCGAGCAGCCCCGGGGGGACCTCTCGCCGGAGCTCCTCCAGCATTTCGGAGCGCCCGGTGGCGACCAGCTCCCGCACGATGGCGAGGGTTGCCGGACCGACGCCACGGGTGGCCTTGAGGGTCCCGTCGGCCAGCGCTGCCTCCGGTTCGGTGGCCAGCCCGCGGATGGCCTTGGCCGCCGTGCGCATCGCCCGGACTTTGAACGGATTCGCTTCCTGAAACTCGAGGTAGGCGGCGATCTGCTCGAGCACCCGCGCCACCGCGGTGCGATCCATGCTCATCGCCGGGCCTCCACCCGCCAGGCCAGCTCCAGCAGTTCTTCCGCGCCGGAGAGCGACGCCAGTCCCGCGGTCATCCCGCCGGCAAGCATCGGGGCGAACAGCGCCGTGCCGTCAGGGCGGCGCAGCTCGTCGGGACGCGTGCCCGATGCCTGGACGACGGTGAAGCCCTCCCGTCCCGGGTGCATGCCGAACACCGCGACCAGCGACAGACCGTCTTTCCCTCCCGTCGCGAACCACCCGTCCAGCGGCTCGGCGGGCGCGCCTTCCCGCGCGATCCCCCAGACCCGGAGCGGGGGAAGCTGCACGTAGGCGGGCTCCCGCGGAGACGGGGGAGCAGCCCGGGGGCCCGGAGCTTCGCTCACCAGGAGGCGAAGGGTCTCCTCGTCCACTGTCACGATGGGTTCGCCGCCCCGATGGAAGAGGTATGCCGCGTGGACCAGCGCGGCGAACGCCTCGACCCCCTCACCGAGCCCTTCGTCGGGCCGGAGCTCCCGCAGCAGCTGGCTGACTTCGCGCAGCAGCAGGAAGGCGTCCCGGTCCCGTGGATCGGTGCCCGCTGCGGTGAGGGCCTGGTCGATCGCGGGGAATCGCGCGGCGGCCAGATCGCCGAAGGCCAGCGAAAAGGGTGTCGGCCGCACGGTGGTCGTCATGCTTCCCGCGGCAGGAAGTCGTCCAGCGCGCGGGTGAAGAGCTCGGGCGACTCGACATAGGGCACGTGCCCGCAGTCGGGCAGCGACACGAACCGGGCCCGGAGCAGGCCGGCCAGTTCCCGCGCCGTGTCCTCGGGGATCGGATCGGCTTCGCCATGCACCACCAGCCCGGCCACCTGGAGCGACGGGATCCGGGCCCGGAGATCGAAGTCGCCCAGGCTGTCCCATACCTCCTGCTGGGTCCGACCAGTGATCCGGAACGGCGTAAGCTCCGCGGATTTTCTCCAGTCGTGGAAGTACCCGGCCACCGAGAACTCGAACATTCTCCGCCGATACTCTTCGGGACTCCGTTCCCGAAGGCCTCCGGCCTGGACCTCGGCCCGCGCCGCCTGCACCTCGGGATTGGCATTTCGCGCCGCGAGTCGGCGCTCGAACTCCACCCTGCCCTCCCGCCAGACCGGAGCCGGCGACACCAGGGCGAGGCTGGCCACCCGGTCGGGGTGTTCCAGGGCGTACAGCACCGCCAGCAGGCTCCCCCAGGAATAGCCGGCCAGGGAGAGCCGGGGAATGTCCCAGATCGTCCGCAGCGCCTCGAGGTCCGCTACCTGCTCGGGCCAGCCGGTGGGAACCTCCCTCGGGACCGGCGAGCGTCCCCCGCCCCGCTGGTCGTAATAGATGAGGAGCCGGCGATGGGCGAGTCGATCGAATCCGGGAAGCAGATAATCGTGATGCGCGCCCGGACCCCCGTGCAGCACCACCGTAGGCGGACCCGCCCCCTTGCGGCGCTCGAACAGGGTGACGCCCCGGACCCGGCGCTCCAGCGTCTGCTCAGGCATGACAGGCCGAGAGCAAGGCGCAGGTGTTGGCGTGAATGGTGACCACGTCCTGGAGATCGGCCGCGTAGCCGCCTCCCAGCACCACGGCCACCGGCAGCCCGCGCCGCCGGCAGGCCGCGAGGACCGCGGCGTCCCGCTGTTCCAGTCCTTCCATCGAGAGCGACAGCCGGCCCAGCCGGTCGAAGCGGTAGGGATCGGCGCCCGCGATGAACAGGGCCAGGTCGGCCCGGGCTTCCTCCAGGACGGCGTCGAGGTGCCGGCTCAGCAGGGCGAGATAGGCGTCGTCACCGGTCCGGTCGGGGAGCTCGAGATCGAGCCGGCTCCGTTCCTTCCGGAAAGGATAGTTGCCGGCGCCGTGCATCGAAAACGTGAACACGCCGGGATCGTCCGCGAAAATCCTGGCGGTGCCGTTGCCCTGGTGCACATCGAGATCCACCACGACCGCGCGGGTGATCCGGCCTTCGGACTGGAGGGTGCGGATCGCGATCGCCACGTCGTTGAACACGCAGAACCCTTCGCCATGTCCGGGAAAGGCGTGGTGAGTTCCCCCGGCCAGGTTGAGTCCGATGCCGCAGGCCAGCGCATCCCGGGTCGCTTCGATGGTCCCCTGCACGGTGCGCAGACTGCGCTCCGCCAGCTCGGGACGCCAGGGAAAACCCAGCCGGCGCTGTTCGGCCTCGGTCAGCCCGTGCTCCAGCACCGCGTCCACATAACCCGCGTCATGCACCCGGGTGACCGCCTCCCGCGATGCCCGTGACGGCTCCGCCAGGCGCTCCCGGGGAACGATGCCCCGCGCCACCACGCCCTCCGCGATCATGGCGTATTTGGCCATGGGGAAGCGATGCCCCTCCGGCAGGGGGACCGCGAATCGCGCCGGGGTCCAGGCCCGCATACCGAACAGTCCTCAGCCTTCAGCCATCAGTCGGTGACGGCGCGCACCGAAGGCTGAAGGCTGAAGGCTGAGGGCTTCAGGTCTCACAGCAGCACCGCCAGCGCGTCGGCCACTTTTCTGACCTCGGCGACTTCCTCCGGCGTGAAGGGATCGTCCACATCCGAATCCACGTCGATCTGGCCCAGGATGCGCTCGCCCCGCCGGATCAGCACCACCAGCTCGGACCGGGTGAACAGGTTGCACGCGAGGTAGTTTCCGACGGCGCGGACGTCTCCCACGTTCTGGTCGCGTCCGGTCGCGACCGCGGTGCCGCAGACGCCCGTCCCGACCGGAATCCGCTGGTGCTCGGTGTCCCGGCCGGCGTGGGCCTCGAGCACCAGCTCGTCGCCATGCAGCATATAGAGGTAGACCGACGTGTAGGGCGGACCGGCGGCCTGAATCCGGTGCGCCGCCAGCGCGAGCAGCTCGCCCCGGGCGAGGTCTCGGGTAAACGCTCCCCGCAGCGCCGCGACGATCTTGTCGCCCAGGAGCACCGCCATCGGTCTCGCCTCCTCGAAAATGGCCCGGTTCGATTGCCCGGTCCGGAACTTAAACATATCTTGAACCGACGATGGCGAGTCCCTATCCCGTCAGCTCCCTCTTCGGTGCCCTCTTCTTCCTGGTGCGCCACGAACCCGGCGCAACCGAGGACCACGCGGCGCTCGCCGCCGCGCTGCGCGCCTCGCACGGACCCGGCGAGCTGCGCATCGAGATCGACCCGGAATCGCTGCTGATCGACGGACGGCCGGTGATGCTGGAGTCGCCCGGCGCGACCATGCTGTTCGAGCAGATGTATCTGCACGGAGTGCGGTCGCTGCGGGTGCATCCCGACGCCAGTGAGGCCGATCTCATCCGGTTTGCGACGGTGCTCGGGGCATTCCCGGGAACCTACGATTCCTACACCCAGGTGGTGGACGCGCTGGGTTCGTCCGCCGGCCGTCTCACCCTGACCCAGGGCGCCAACGATTTCGAGGTGTTCCGGTCGATGCCCTGGCGGCCGCGCGGCGTCTACGGAGCCGACGAAGCCGAAACCCCCCGCCTCGACGTGCCCCGGATTCCCGAACAGACCCCTTCGGAGTACCAGCAGTTTCAGGAGCTGGTTCTCGAGCCCGACATCACCCCGGAGGCGG
>DATFGC010000018.1:0-2627 GCA_035249765.1 Gemmatimonadales bacterium
CTGCAGCCGTCCCCAGCGCTGGCGGGACTGGGCCGGAGTGGCCGGGGCCGAGTGTCCCAACTGCCGCTGGGTCATCTCACCCAAGTTCTCCTTCTGCCCCTGGTGCGCCCACGACCTCGAGGACGAAGGCACCTTCAGCGAGGTGCCCGTCAAGGCGCCCAGGGGATTCCGGCTGGAAACCCCCTGCGACTGGCGCTGCGGAGGACGGGTGCAGTACCCCATGGCCCATTGCCCCTGGTGCGGGAAGGACCAGACCTGGAACGAGGACAGCCGGTTCGAGGGGAACTGCCCCCACTGCGCCCGCGGGGTGGACGACTGGATGGACACCTGCCCCTGGTGCGGTGAGGATGCCACCGGGCAGGATCTCATCCCCCGGGCGCTGCGAAAGGTGCGGGCGCTGCTCAAGGTCGCCCGGATCCCCGACTGGGGATTCCGGGTCCTGCTCCGCCCGGGCGTGTCGGGAGTGGACCCCAAGTACCCCAAGATTGTCGAGATCGAGCAGAAATACGTGGTGGGAGCCCGGAGACGGGATGAGATCCCCTGGTCCATGCTGGTGGGGCTCCTGAGCCACGAGCTGGGCCACAGCGTGCTGTACCACAACTGGCATTGGACCCGCTCGCCATCCTTCCGCCGGACCTTCGGCGAGGTGGCCAAGGCCTACCGGGTCATGGACGACGCCTGGGTGGACTTCCAGCGCCGCCGGGTCGCCATCGCCCCGGTGAACCACGTCAGCGGCTACGCGACCCGGCACCCCCAGGAGGACTTCGCCGAAACCTTCCGGTTCTACCTGACCCGCCGGGGGAAGCTGCGCGAGCTGTTTGCGGAGTTCGGCAGCAAACGGAAGGGCGTGGTGGTGTACGAGAAGTTTCTGGCGATGAGTGGCTACATGCGCTCACTACGAGGTCGGTGATGCTCGGCCTTCAGCCTTCAGCCTGCAGCCTTCAGGGGCTTTCAGTCTTCAGTTCCTGATGGCTGATGGCTGATGGCTGATGGCTGCTGATGGCTGAAGGCTGAAGGCTGAAGGCTGATGGCAGACCGGTCTACAAACTCGGACCTCTCCAGCAGCACCCGGTCCGGGTACCAGATAAACACCACCGATCCCTCCGCCAGCAGTCCGATCAGCTTCCGCGCCGATTCTCTGGGCACCGCCGGGCATCCTTCGGTCCGCCCCATCTTCCCGAGGCGGGCCTTGGCCGCGCTCACGCCGGGGGTTCCGTGAATCACGATCCCCCGGTCCCAGGCGCGGTCGTTGATCCCCGGCTCCAGGCCCTTGAGGCGGCGGGAGATCCCCCGCACCCCCACGTAGGTATTCCCGGTGACGAAGGTGCCCACACTCGATCGCTTGCTGCCGTACCGGTTGGAGAATCCGGTCGCCCAGGTGCCGCCCGATCCGGCGCCGTGGGCTACGTACTCGTGCATGAGCACCTGCGAGGTGCCCAGATCCACCACCCAGAGCCGGGGAGTGGTGGAGGGAAGGGTGTAGTCGATCACGGTGAGCAGTGAGCCGGTGGCCACGCCGCGGAGCACCGCGCGCTGGTAGGCGGCGGTGGCGTGGGTCCAGGCTTGCGCCGGCAGGTCGCGAGGCCGCGGGAATGCCGGCTCCGGCTCAGGGCCGTTCCCGGTCCTGGGCCGGGCGCAGGCGCCCCCGGCGGCAAGGACGACCAGCAGGGCAAAGCGGATGCAGCGCATGGCACCATGACGGGCAAGCGACGTGCCCCTCGGGTGTCACGATATTGGGGGGCCCGAGTCCACTGCGCCGCAACGATTTAACCCGCCCGTACCGGAGATGAACAGCCGGGGTCCGCGGAGCCCTGTCGCGATGTGCATCCGGGGTGGCGGGGAACGGTCTCCCCTATGGGATCGGAGACGCAATCCCGCTCCCCACAATGGACTCGAAGCAGGAGGAGTTCACCATGTCCTATGATGACAAACTGACCGCCGAGGACAAACTGGTCGCCGAGGAGGCACGTCGGGCCGGTCAGCACGGTGCAGTGAGGTCGTTCGTGGAGCGGGAAGTGGGAGCAGAAGTCGCCGCCGAGGCCAGCATTCCCACGGCGACCGAAATCCGCAGGGAGGAACGGGTCGCGGCCGAGCTGCGACGGAAAGCCCTGGATGACGTGGTCGTCACCGAGCGCGCCGTGGAGCAGGCCCGGGGAGCGGCCCGGGTCTCCCAGCTGGTGGACTACGTGTTCTATGTGATTTACGCGCTGCTCGCGGTCCGGATCGGCCTCGCGCTGATGGCGGGAAATCCGGAAGCGGGGTTCTACCGTTTCATCCGCGCGGTGACCGCTCCGCTCTACGCCCCGTTCCGGGGCATCGTGGAGAGCCCTGCCGATCCGAGCGGCCACGTGCTGGCGCTGCCCCTGGTGGTCGCCATCGTGGCGTACGCCCTCCTTCACCTGGCCATCAACGGGATTCTCCGGCTGGTGGCCCGCCGGAAGACCGAGATCTGATTGTCCGCGAGGAGCTTCCCCACGCGCAGATGGGCGATTCTCTTCGCGCTTTCGGCGGCCCTCTGCGTGGGGCCGTCGGAGCGAGGCGGGGCGGCCGGCACCGTGGCGGCAGCGGGGCTGCCCGGCGCGCTGGCCGATCCGCCCGACCCGGACACTTCGTCGGCCGTGCAGACC
>DATFGC010000019.1:0-8278 GCA_035249765.1 Gemmatimonadales bacterium
TCGGTCGCCTTCTTCACCGAATCGGTGCGGACCGAATCCGCCTTGAAGAAGTCGAGCCGGGTCTTGAGCGAATCCGGCACCGCCGCGTTCGCCTTGGTGAGGCTGTCCACCCTGGCGCCCAGGGTCTTGAGGGTGTCGGCCCGCGCCCCGGCGCGGCGGGTGCTGTCCGCCTTGGCGCGCTCCACCGCCTTGAGGCTGTCCTCCACCGCTTTGGCGCGATCGAGATTGTAGGTGATGAACGCGTTGCCGATGGCCCAGTGCACGGTGCGGCCGTCCGCTCCCCAGGAGGGGAATTCTCCGCCGATCTCGGTGAGCTTCTTGACCGGCACCGCTCCGCCCGACACTCCCACCGTGGTCACCGGGCCGCCAACGACCGGAACGGTCACGGTGTAGATGTCGGTGCCCGCCCGGACCACCGCGAGGTCGCCCTTCGGGGCCATCAGGACCACGCTGGCGGGAGGGGGACCCTGCGCGCCTTCCATGGGAATGCTGTCGACGATCGTGCCTTCCCCGTGGAAATCGGTCGTGCCGATGGTGGGACCGGGGTTTCTGGTCACCCGAATGTGCTGCTTGATATCGGTGCCGTCCCACCGGAAGGAGACCAGTCCTTCGGTGCCGCTGTGGGCAAAAATCCGTGAGGTGTCCGAGGTGAAGTGCAGTCCCGACCGGGTGCCGGCCGGCGCGATGAGGGTGGCATCGGTCGGGGCGGTCGCCTGGGCAGGAACCCAGACGAATTCCGCGCCCAGCGTGCCGCCGATTTCCCGGGCGTCGCGCGCCGCGCCTCGGGCGGCTGCGATCCGGGTTCCGCTCGGGGACCAGGCCAGGTTGTAGTAGAGCGCAGGAACCCGGGTCAGCTGCACCGGCCGGGCCCGGCCGTTGCCTTCCACCGAAATCCGCATGATGTGGCCGCCGGCCGCGTCTCCCCAGCTCGCCCATGCCAGCGCCTTGCCGTCCGGCGACCAGGTGGGATGGAACTGCCCCACTTCGGCAGGATCCACCCGCCTCGGCGTTCCGTTGGGAAGCTCGGCCAGGTACAGCCGGTCCAGCGCGGTGAACGCCACCCGCTTCCCGTCCGGCGACACCACCGGGTTGCGGATCTGCCGCGCCGTCACCATCGCCGAGGTATCGACCCGATAGGCGAACTTGACCTCGGGCCCGATCTCGAGCTTGACGTTGGCGGTGAAAGGAATCCTGGTGGCGGTCCCGCCCGACACCGGGATCCGCCAGATCTCTCCGCCGTAGGACGCGACCACTTCGCGGGAGTCGGGGGTGAAGGCATAACCCGGCACCACGTCGAGCGTAGCTCGTGACTCCTGGTCGTCCCGCTGCACCGGATAGGCGAGCCAGCGCTCCTCGCCGCTCACCATGTCGCGCAGCAGCAGCCCGGTGTCGGTGCGGTGGCGGGTTCCATAGACCAGCCACTTGCCGTCGGGCGATACCTGGGGCCGGAACGCCGAGCCGTAGCGCGCGGTCATCGGGTTGAGATTACCGGTCTCCCGGTCATACCGCCGCAGCTGGTACTGGGGCAGGATCGAGTTGTACTGCCAGTCCCCGGTCCGTGCCGCGAACCAGATGTAACGGCCATCCGGGGTGAAGGAGGCGCCGATCCCCTTGAGGGTCGCGGGCTCCCGCAGCACCGGCACTCCGCCGCCCCCGTCCACGTGCCACATCTGAATCTTGGACGCGCCGCCCAGTCCGCCGGAGCGGCTGGCCGCGATGTATTTCCCGTCCGGCGCCCATTCGGGCGAGACGTAGAGGTTGTTATTCCCCTGGGTAACCTGGGTGGTGTCCTTGAGATCGAGCGTCAGGGTCCAGAGGTTTTCGCCCCCGCTCCGGTCAGACACGAAGACCACCTTCTTGCCGTCGGGGCTGAAGCGCGGCTGGGCATCGAAGGCCGGTCCGCTGGTGAGCCGGGTGGCCGTGCCGCCGGCGATCGGCAGGGTGTAGAGATCGCCCAGCAGATCGAACACGATGGTCTGCCCGTCGGGACTCACGTCGAGCGAGAGCCAGGTGCCCTTGGAGGTGGTGAACTCGGCCTTGCGAGTGGCGTCGAGCGGAAGCGGCTTCCGGGGCGGCGCGCCCGGCGCGCCGGCGGCGGGAGCCTGGGCGGTGAGGGGAGCAGCACACAACAGCATCGCGGCGAGGGCCAGCAGATCCTTCGCTTCGCTCAGGACAAGGTTTTTCATGGGGCTCACCGGATCCCGGCTTGGGCGTTCGGCGCGGAATGGCGCCAGGTCTGATCGGAGAGCGGCTTCTGGCGGGGCCAGATCTCGTCGAGCGAGTTCCCGTCGTAGAGCCGCCCGTTCTTCATCACGTAGCGAATGGTGTTGGTGTTCCGGATATTGGCCAGCGGATCGGCATCCAGAATCACCAGGTCGGCCAGCTTGCCGGCTTCCACCGATCCCAGATCCTTCCCGAGCCCGATGGCCTCGGCGCCGAGGATGGTGGCGACCCGGAGGGCGTCGTGCGGCTTCATCCCTCCGCTCGCCACCGACCAGAGCTCCCAGTGGTAGCCCAGGCCCTGGAGCTGCCCGTGGCTGCCGACCCCGGCGCGGCCGCCGGCTTCCACCAGGTCCTTGATCCAGGCGGCGTGCTTCGGGAAGGAGTATTCCTCCTTCATGAACCATCCCCCCGGACCCGGACTGCCGCCCGCCCCCTGGCCCCGGCGCCGCACCTTCTGGTCGAACTCCTCCGGGTGGCTGAACCGCTGGAGTTTGGGATCGTCGGCCGGGCTCTCGAAGGTGTAGTAGTAGTTCTCCGCCCAGGGACCGCCGTACTGCACCACCAGCGTCGGGGTATTGGTGGTCTGGGTCTCCTTGAAGAGCGCCGTCACATCGCCGTAGGCCGGCACGATCGGCATCGCGTGCTCGATGCCCGCGTAGCCGTCGATGGCGTGGGTCATGTTGAGGCGGTAATCCAGCCCCCCCTCGGTGGTCGGCATGATCTGGAGCTCGCGGGCCGCCATGATAATCCACTGCCGCTGCTGGCGGTTCCCCGCCATGTACATCTTGATCGTCTTGGTATCCCAGTAGTCGGTGTACCGCTTGAGGACGTTGCGGGCCTGCTCCAGGCTCCGGATCCGGTCGCCGCTGAAGACGCCCGGCCCGGTGGAGTACACCCGCGGCCCGATCATCGAGCCGGTCTCCACCCGGTCCCCATAGGTCACCACGTCGCTGGTCGCGGTCTGGGGATCGCGGGTCAGGGTCACGCCGTAGGCCAGGTTGGCCAGATAGATCCAGGGCTGCTCCCAGTGGAAGCCCCAGGCCGGCCACATGTGGGCGTGGGTGTCCACGAAGCCCGGGACGATGGTCTTTCCGGCCACGTCGATCACCCGCGCGCCGGCGGGGTCGGCGGCCCGCGGACCGATGCTCACAATCCGGTTGTTCCGGATCACCACGTCGGCGTTCTCGACCACCTCGTAGCCCCGCATGGTGATCACCTTGGCGCCGCGGAGCACCACCGTGCCCTGCGGGATGTCCCGCTCGGCGCGCACCACCACCCGATGCTCCTCGGGGCGGTACGCGGCCGCGGCGCGGGTCGCCGAATCCGCGCCGATCCGCCGCAGGCTATCGTCGATTGCTTGAGCGCGATCCAGGTTGTAGGTGACGAAGGCGTTGCCGATCGACCAGTGGACGGTGCGTCCGTCGGCACCCCAGAACGGGAACTCGCCGCCGATGTCGGTGAGCCGTCGCACCGGGACCGCAGCGCTGTCCGGCTTGCTCACGTTGATCACCGGCGTGGGCCCGCCGGTCTTCGGCACCTGCACCACGTAGAGGTCGTTGCCATCCACCACGAGGGCGCGATCGCCCCGGGGCGCCATGATGATCGGCCCGGTCGGGAAGCCGGCCGGGATCAGCTCCTGCGGCTCGTCCATTTCGCGCGGCATGATGATGTCCGACCGGGTGGAGCGAATCCGGTTGGTCGGAATGAAGGGGAGCGGCCCGAGCGCCCGCAGGTGCGGCTTGACGTCGGTTCCGTCCCACCGGAACGAGACCAGCCCCGGCCCGCCGAACTCGAAGGCGTAGATCCGAGTGGTATCGGCCGTGAAGTGGGGCAGGAAGCGATTCCCCACCGGCCCGATCACTGAGGCCTCGCCGCCGGTGGCCGGGACCCAGACGAACTCGGCGCCCGGGGTCGGGAAGAACGGATCGTAGGATTCCTTGAAGTCCCGTGCCGCCGAGCGGACCGTCAGGATCCGGCGGCCATCGGGCGCCCAGACCAGCTGCTGATAGAGCGCCGGGGCCCGGCTGAGCCGGACCGGCGCGCCGCCCGCGGCGCTGACCCGCATGATGTGGCCGCCGTCGTCTTCCCAGGTGAGGTAGGCGATGGCGGTGCCGTCGGGTGACCAGGTCGGGTTGTATTCTCCGACGTTCTGGGTGCTCACCCGGCGCGGCGTCCCCCCCGGGAAATCCATCACGTAGAGGCGGTCGAGCGAGCTGAACGCGATCCGGCGGCCGTCGGGTGAGGGCACCGCGTCCCGGATCTGCTTGACCGTAAAGGTGGCGCTGTCCGCGATCCGGTAGTCGAAGGCCAGCCGGGGACCCACCGGAACCTGGGCGTCCACACTGAAGGGAATCTTCACCGCGGCGGTGCCGTCCACCGGCACCCGCCAGATCTCCCCGCCGTAGGAAATCACGATCGCGCGGGAATCCGGGGTGAAGGCATAACCCGGAAGCACGTCCATGCTGGCCAGCGACTCCTGCTCGTCCCGCTGAATCGGGTGGGCCAGCCAGCGCTCCTCGCCGCTGGCCAGCTCGCGGATCCGGAGCCCGGTTTCGGCATCGTGGCGGGAGCCGTAGGCCAGCCACTTGCCGTCCTTCGACAGCGCGGGGCGGAACGCCGAGCCGTAGCGCGCCGACATCACCGTCCGGGTACCGGTCTCCCGGTCGTACACGCCGAGCTGGTACTGCGGGAGGACCGCGTTGTACTGCCAGCCGCCATTCCGCTGGGCAAACCAGACGTAGCGGGAGTCCTTGCCGAACGCGGGGCCCAGGATCCGGGGACCGGTCGGGGCGCCCATCTGGAGTCCGTGCCCGCCGCGGACGTTATAAAGCCAGAGCTTCTCCGACGCGAACGGGGTGCTCTTGGACACCACGATGTATTCGCCGTCCGGAGTCCAGGTCGGGGAGAGGTAGCCGTTGTCCACGCCCTTGGAGATCTGCAGGGTGTCCCGCCCATCGAGCGTCACGGTCCAGACGTTGTCGTCGCCGCTCCGGTCCGAGACGAACACTACCCGCTTGCCGTCGGGGCTGAACCGGGGCTGCATGTCGTGGGAGATGCCGCTGGTGAGCCGGGTCGCCTTGCCGCCGGTGACCGGCATGGTGTAGAGGTCACCCAGCAAGTCGAACACGATGGTCTGGCCATCGGGACTCACATCGAGTGAGATCCAGGTCCCCTTGCTGGTCGTGAAGGTGGCGAAGCGGTCGGGCTGGAGCGGCAGCCCGGGCTTGGGAAGCTGCGCCTGGCCGGCGGTGCTGAGGAGTGCGGCCAGGGACAGGGCCGCGGCAAAGACGCGCATGGAACGGCTCCACGAAATACGAGGATTGTGGGGGTCACAAACACTGGAAAATACCATACGTAGGACCGGGGCGGGCGGTTGCGCCGCTTACGAGGCGGGCGGTAAGCTACCACCTCGGGCCGAATTCCGGAGGGCTGATGACCCGAAGGTGCGCCTGGTTCTGTCTGGTCCTGATGCTGGGACCGGTTTCCCTTCTCGGGGCGCAAATCCGGCTCCCCGACGTGCGGACCGCGGCCCGAACTCCCTGCCAGGTTCACCCGGAAGCCGGGGCCGCCACCGCGGACCTCTGGCTCGACGCCCGGTCGGCCCTGGAGGGCACCAGCGCGACCGACTCCGCGCCGCCTACCCTCCTGATCCAGAACTGGCGCCGCAACCTCTCCCCTGACCTCCGCCTCCGCTGGGAGCGGCGGGATACCTCCCAGGTGAAGACCCGGAGCCCCTTTTCCGAGAAGACGCCCGGGAATCTGGAGCGGAGCGGGTACATCCAGTGGCGCTGGAATGGATTCATCTACTACGGTCCCGGCGCCGACCTGCTGCTTTCGGAGCGGTTTCTCAAGACCCACTGCTTTCGGCGTGAAGAGGGCCGGGGCAGTACGGCCGGCCTGGTGGGGCTCGCCTTCGAGCCACTCCCCCGCCAGAGCCTCCCGGATGTAGCCGGGATCCTCTGGATCGATCCGGCGGAGCGGCTGCTCCGGCACCTGGAGTACACCTGGATCAATCCGCCGCTCGAGGCCCGCGCCCCGGCGCTGGGCGGGAGGGCGGATTTCGTCCGGCTGGCCGACGGGGGGTGGATCATTCAGCGCTGGAACATCAGGATGCCCCGGCCCTCGGATGCCCCGGGCACCGGATATGGCGGTTATACCGATCAGGGAGGTGAAGTGCTCGCGGTCGGCGCGCGGCGGCCCCGGCACCGGTGAGGCTACCGTCCCTCGATACCGCCCTCTTGACCGCGCGGCAGACCCTGGCGCGGTTCCCGCTGGCCCTGCTGTCCGGTTTTGCCGCCGCGGTGGCCGCCTTCCAGATGATCGACGGACCAGCCGACGACTCTCAGCCCAGGCTGCTGGCGACCGGGGTGCTGGGACTCGCCCTCTTCACCGCCTCGGTCACCAGCGCCGAGCGGCGAGGGGTGGCGCGCCGGCATCGCTCGATCGTGGATCTGGTGATGGCGGCAGGCCTGGTCCTGCTCTACTCCGCCTCGCTGGACTGGACCCCGGATCACGCGGCGCTCCGCTTCATTCAGCTGCTGGTGGCCGGGCACCTGCTGGTGGCGATCGCGCCCTACCTCACCAGCGAGCGGTTGGACGGCTTCTGGCAGTTCAACCGGATCCTCTTCCTCCGCTACCTGACCGGCGCCTTCTACGTGGCGGTGCTGTGGGCGGGGCTCTCGATCGCGCTGGCCGCGGTGGACAAGCTGTTCGGGGTGGACATCGACAGCGAGATGTACGCCCACCTGTTCGCCTTCCTGGCCTTCGTCTTCCACCCCTGGTTCTTCCTCGCCGGAGTGCCCCGCGATTACGCGGGGCTGGAGACCCGGGACGACTACCCCGCCGGGCTCAAGGTCTTCACCCAGTTCGTGCTGATGCCGCTGGTGATGATCTATCTCGTGATCCTCACCGCGTACATGGGCAAGGTGATCATAACCCGCACCTGGCCCACCGGCTGGATCGGGTACCTGGTCTCCAGCGTCTCGGCGACCGGGGTGCTGGCGCTGTTGCTGGTCCATCCCTTGAGGGAGCGGGCCGACAGCCGCTGGGTCAACGGGTACGGGCGCTGGTGGTTCGTGGCGCTGCTTCCTTCGCTGGCCATGCTGCTGGCCGCGATCGCCAAGCGGGTGGGCCAGTACGGGATGACCGAGCAGCGCTACTTCCTCCTGGTCCTGGCGCTCTGGCTGCTGGGGCTCGCGCTCTATTACGGGATCACCGCGTCGCGGAACATCAAGCTGATCCCGATGACCCTCTGCGCGGTGGCCCTGCTCACCACCATGGGGCCCTGGAGCGCCTATGCGGCGTCCCGGCGGAGCCAGATGAACCGGCTGGACGGCCTGCTGGAGAAGAACGGGATGGGCCGGGTCGGCGTTCCCACCCCGGCCCGGGGCACCGTGCCGGTGGAGGACCGCCGGGAGATGAGCGCGGTGTTCCACTATCTGGCCGCGACCCACGGGCCGGGCGCGGTGGGTGCGGCGCTCGGACTGCCGGGGGATTCGGTGCTGGCCTGGAGCGACACCCTGAAGTACGGCCGGGATGACACCATGGCGGCGCGGGCCATGACCCGGCTGGGGCTCCGCTACATGAACCGGTGGGAGCGGCCCGAAGGAATGGGGAATCAGGTCTATGCCCACCGCCAGATGCCCCGCTCGACTCCCATTGCGGGATTCGAAGTCGCCCTCACGGTCCATTTCCCCGCGACCGGCTGGATCGGTACGGCCACCGACTCGCTGGAGTACCGCCGCGTGGCGGGCACGGTGATCCTGCGGCGGGACAGCACCGACCTGATCACCCTCGACGTGGCCGCCGCGGTGGGCGACGCGATCGACACCGACTCGATCGCCATCGGCGGGGGACTCATCCTCAGCGATCCCATCACGGTCGAGGGCGAAGGGGGCGGATACCGGGTCCGGCTCCTGCTCGACAACGTGAACGGCGAGCTCAAGGAGCGGCGGTTTGTCTGGCAGTCGGGGTCGGGGATGCTGCTGGCAGCGGGGTTCCAGCCGCGGTGAGCGGGAACCGCCTTGATTCCAGGCGGGCGTAGGGAGCGGGCTGA
>DATFGC010000020.1:0-2619 GCA_035249765.1 Gemmatimonadales bacterium
CCCGGTCCATGTCCCGCTCGATGGTCTCGATCGGCTGCCCGGTGTGCTTGCTGTAGAGGTCGTTCATCTTGGAGCGCAGGTAGAGGATTTCCCGCGCCTGGATCTCGATGTCCGACGCCGTGCCCTGGGCCCCGCCCGACGGCTGGTGGATCATGATCCGCGAATGGGGCAGCGCGCTGCGCTTGCCCTTGGTGCCCGCCGCCAGCAGGAACGAGCCCATCGACGCGGCCATCCCCATGCAGATCGTGTTCACCGGCGCCCGCAGGTGCTGCATCGTGTCATAGATGGCCATCCCCGCCGACACCACCCCGCCCGGCGAGTTGATGTAGAGGTAGATGTCCTTGTCGGGGTTGTCCGCCTCGAGGAAGAGCAGCTGGGCGATGATGATGTTGGCCACATCGTCGTTGATCGGCGCGCCGAGGAAGACGATGCGGTCCATCAGGAGCCGGGAGAAGATGTCGTAGGTCCGCTCGCCCCGGCTGGACCGCTCGATGATGTAGGGCGGATACAGCATGCTGGTCACGACGTGGCCTCGGTGACGGTGGATTGCGAGAGAAGAAAGGCGAAGACCTTCTCCTCGGTGATCGATCGGGTGAGCTCGGGCAGCCGCTTGGCCTGCTCGAGCGAGCTGTAGATCTGCGCCGGGGTGGCCTTGCGCTGCTCCGCGATCCGCGCGATCCGGGCGTCCACTTCCGCCTCGGTGGCCTTGAGCTCCTGCTGCTCGGCTACCGCCGAGAGCAGCAGCTCCCGGCGGACCTGGGCGGCCGCGACCGGGCGGAACTCGGCGTTGAACTGCTCCGCCTTGTCGTGGCCCACCTCGTAGGCGTGGAGCAGGGAGTGCAGCATCCGGTCCACCATCGAGGTGGGGGCTTCGATCCGGTTGGCCTCGATGAGCTGCTGGACCAGCTGCTCCCGCACCGAGGCATCGGCTTCCCGGGCCGCGGCGGCCGCCAGGTCGGCCCGCACCCCGTCCGTGAGTGCCTCCAGGGTCTCGAAGTCCCCCACTTCCCGGGCCAGGGCGTCGTCCAGGGCCGGCAGCTCCTGGCGCTTCACCTCGTGCAGGGTGAGCCGCACCGAGCGGGTAGCGCCCCGGCGGGACTCGTCGGGGTGATCGTCGGGGAAGCGCACGTCGGTGTCGATGGTCTGGCCGGGGAGGAGGGTCATGATCTTCTCCTCCAGCGCGGGCAAGGCCTGGCCGTCCCCCAGGACCATGGTATAGGGCTGGGCCTCCTTGACCTCGCCTCCCTCGATGGGCGCCACCTCGACCCGCACCATCTCGCCCGGAGCTGGTTTGGCGTCCTCGACCGGCAGCCAGGTGGCTCGCTGCTCCCGGAGCCGGCCCAGCTGCTCGGTCACCATCGCCTCGGTGACCGGGGGCACCGTGCGGGTCAGGGTGAAGCCGCCCAGCCGGCCCAGGGTGAGCTCCGGCCGGACTTCGACCAGAAGCTCAAACTCGACCGGCTGACCCTCCTCGAACTTGAGGTTCCGGATCGAGGGATCGGAGATCGGCTTGAGCGATTCGGCGGTCTTGGCCTCCTCCCAGCCTTCCCGGATGACTTCCTCGATCACCCACTGGCGGATCTCGTTGCTGAACCGGCGGCGTACCACGGCTTCGGGGGCTTTGCCCTGCCGGAAGCCGGGGAGCCGGGCTCGCTTGGCATACTGCCGGACCGCCTTGGAGGTGGCCTCCTCGACCCGCTCCACCGGGATGGTGACCCGGAGGTTCTTGGAGGCGGCGTCCTCGGAGGTCTTGGTGACGGTGATGGTGCTCATGGTGCGGGAAATCTAACCCCCTGAAGGGGGTTAGGGGGTGGGGATCGGGGCTTGGGGGCTGATGGCTGACGGCTGATGGCTGAAGGCTTTACGGCGCAGTCGTCGGCCCGGCGCCCAGCATCGACGCGATCGCCTGAATCCCCATCTTGGCGAGCCCGCTCACCAGGGGCACTCCCAGCCCGGCGCCCAGCAGGAGGGCGTCGGCGGTCACCAGCCGGGGGGTCCATTCATCCACCAGCCGCCGGCTCCGGGTCAGGAAGAACACGGCCAGCGCGGCCCCGTTGAGGAGCACGAAACAGATCGCGGCAAACCAGAAGACCTTGGAGCTCAGTGCGGACAGGAAGGAGACCAGGGACTCGGCCATTGGCGCGTCCTCGGGTTCGGGTGAACTGGACGGCTGGACGGCTAGACGGCTGGTAACGACGGAAAGCTTGACCGATAGCTGATAGCTGATAGCTGATAGCTGATAGCTGATAGCTTCCGTCTATGCGAACGCCGGGAGTCGAACCCGGATGGGTTTCCCCACAGGATCCTAAGTCCTGCGCGTCTGCCAGTTCCGCCACGCTCGCCCTGCAGTGAATGCTAGCTTATTATTGCCCGCTATGAAACCAACCGTTCCCGTGGTACTGGCCCTGACCGCCGCGCTGGCCGCCTGCTCCTCCGGAGACGCCCGCCTCAAGCAGCTCAGCGTGGGCATCACCAAGGACAGCGCGCTCAAGGTCATGGGCGTCGCCCAGCCGGTCCGGGCCGACGGCTTCCTGATCGAGGGAAAGTCGCTCGAGATCCTGTATTTCGCCCCCGCCGGTACCACCGATTCCCTCCCTGACCGGGAGATGTCGCCCCTGG
>DATFGC010000021.1:0-9037 GCA_035249765.1 Gemmatimonadales bacterium
AGCCCGGCCATGTCGATCTCGTTGTCGAAGTGGCCGATGTTGCCGACGATCGCCTTGTCCTTCATCCGCGCCATGTGCTCGGCGGTGATGATGTCCTTGTTCCCGGTCGCGGTGATGAAGATGTCCGCGGTCTCGACCACCGATTCCAGGGTGGTGACCTGGTAGCCTTCCATGGCGGCCTGCAGGGCGCAGATCGGATCGATCTCGGTGATCACCACCCGGGCGCCCTGACCCTTGAGCGACTGGGCGCAGCCCTTGCCGACGTCGCCGTAGCCCGAGACCACCGCGACCTTGCCCGCCAGCATCACGTCGGAAGCCCGGAGGATGCCGTCGGTGAGCGAGTGCCGGCAGCCGTAGAGGTTGTCGAACTTGGACTTGGTCACCGAGTTGTTGACGTTGATCGCGGGGAAGAGCAGCGTCCCGGCCTGCATCATCTCGTAGAGCCGATGCACTCCGGTGGTGGTCTCTTCCGAGACCCCGCGCAGCTTGGCGGCGACCTTGGTCCAGCGGCCGGGATTCTTCTTCTGCTGCTCGGCCAGCAGGTTCAGGATCACGCCCCACTCCTCCGGGTCGGCGGCGGGATTGAAGGCCGGGACCTTGCCCGCCTTTTCGAACTCGACGCCCTTGTGCACCAGCAGGGTCGCGTCGCCGCCGTCATCCAGCAGGAGGTTGGGCCCCGAGCCGTCGGGCCACATCAGCGCCTGCTCGGTGCACCACCAGTATTCCTCCAGCGTTTCGCCCTTCCAGGCATAGACCGCGACGCCTTTGGGGCTCGCCACCGTCCCCCGCTTGCCAACCACCACGGCCGCGGCGGCATGATCCTGGGTCGAGAAGATGTTGCAGGAGACCCAGCGCACATCGGCTCCCAGCTCGGTCAGGGTTTCGATCAGGACCGCGGTCTGCACCGTCATGTGCAGCGAGCCCATGATCCTGGCGCCGGCGAGCGGCCGCTTGCCCTTGTATTCCGCCCGCAGCGCCATCAGCCCGGGCATCTCGAATTCCGCCAGACGGATTTCGTTCCGGCCATACTCGGCTAGCGAGAGGTCCTTCACCTTGAACGGCTCCCGTCCCGCCGCGCGGGTGAGCTCGAAGGGATGAATGGCAGGGGCAATCGTTGTCATGCCGGTGACTCCATGTCGGTGAGCGGTAAGCGGTGAGCGGTGAACGGTCAACGGTCAACGGTGAACGGGAACTGCTGCCGTGACCGCGAACAGGGGCGGTCCCTTGGCGGCGGGGTCTTCGGGGAGCCGGACGAACCGGATCGCACCGAACCCCGCTTCTTCCAGCCAGCCGAGCAACTCCGGTTCCTGGAAGCCAAGCCACTGGTGTCCCATCTGATCGCGGTACTCGCCGTGCTCGTGCGGCAGCATGTCCACGATCAGCAGCTTGCCGCCCGGCCTGAGGGTCCGCCCCACCCCGGTCAGCACCCGCAGCGGATCGGTGGCGTGATGCAGCACCAGCACCAGCAGCGCCGCATCGAGCGCACCCGGGCGCACCGGGGGCTCCTCCAGGGTGCCGGTCAGGAGCTCCACGTTGGGGAAGTCCCGGGTACGGTGTCTCGCGGTCTGGAGCATCTCGGCGGATTCGTCCACCGCGAGAATGCGGTGCACGAAGGGAGCCAGCGCCGCCGCTACGGTTCCGGTGCCGCAGCCGAAGTCTCCCACCGTCCAGCGCTGGTCGAGCAGGCCCAGCATGGCGGTCAGCTCGATCCGGTCGCCGAACAGCTCCCGGCGCAGGCGGTCCCACTGGCCCGCGGCCGACGCGAAGAAGCGCTGCGATGCGACCCGGCGCTCGGAAAGGATCCGGCGCAGCCGCTCCCCGTCCCGGCGGGCCGCGGCCGAGCCGGCCAGGTCGTCCCGTACCGCCAGCCAGAGCCGGCCAACCGCCGGGTCGAGCTCCCGCGCCGGCATCCGGTACCAGTTGCTGGTTCCTTCGCTCCGGGTCATCACCAACCCGTGATCCGCCAGCACCTTGAGATGCCGGCTCACGGTGGACTGCGGGAGCTGGAGCGCGGCCTGGAGCTCCCGGACCGTCAGCTCCTGGCGCTCCAGCGCGAGGAGGATCCGGCCCCGAATAGGGTCGGCCAGCGCGCTCAGGCGATCGAAGACGGCGGGGGCGGTCATGTTCTTAATCCGTATATCCGGATGGAAAGATGTATGGAATTGGCCTCAGAGTCAAGAGCAGTCGTCTGGCTAGTGGTCAGTGGTCAGTGGTCAGTGGTCAGTGGTCAGCGTCGGTGGTCAGGGGGCTTTTCACTGACCGCTGACCACTGACCACTGCTGTGCACCCAACCCCCTCAGGGATCGTCTCTTACTCTACTCCCTGCCAGGGGCGTTCCGCCCCGGAAAGACCTGCGCGACTCCTATGCGTATCGCCGGATGGATCCTCGTTGCGGGCGGCCTGTGCGCCGCACCGCTGGCTGCCCAAACACCCCAGCCGCCCACCCAGGACACCACCAAACCCAAGCCCCCGCCCCGGGTGGACATCTCCAAGCTCAAGTTCATGTCGGGGTGCTGGGAGGGGACCACCGGCAAGGACCAGCGCGCCGAGGAGATCTGGACCGTCCCGGCGGAGAACCTGCTCGTTTCCACCACGCGCTACTTCGAGAAGCAGCGGGCTATCGGTTACGACTTCAACCGGATCGAGGTCACCGACAGCGGGGTGGTGCTGGGGATCACCGCCAAGGGCAAGCCGGAAGACACCTATCTGATGAAGACCCTGGTGGACGAGTACGTGGTGTTCGAGAACTTCGCCAAGAAGGATTTCCCCCAGCGAATCATGTACCGGCTGGCCTCGGATGGCGCGCTGATTCCCCGTCTCGAAGGGGACGGCCCGAGCTTCGAGGTCCGGTTCCGCCGGATCAAGTGCCCCGGAGCCGACATCAAGCTCCGCCCCTAGTCCGCCGCGCAACGCTCCACCGGGGGCCGGTGTCCAACTTGCATCCGGTCGCCGACACCCCGTGGAGGAGCTTCCGATGTCCATTCGTGCCCTGCCCGCCCTGCGCCTGCTGACCGGCGCCACCCTGCTGCTCCTGGCCGCCACCCCCGCCTTTGCCCAGCGGCGCTCCAGCTCCGGCACCTGGAGCCGGGACTGTGACCGGAGCGGCGACCGGAACACCGAGCGCTTCTGCATGACCACCGAAACGACGATGCCGAGCCCGGCGGGCACCCTGATGGTAGACGGGCGGAGGAACGGGGGCATCAGCGTTTACGGGTCCAGCCGCCGGGACGTGCTGATCCGGGCCAGGATCCAGGCCAGCGCCCGCAGCGAGGAGCGCGCCGAGGAAATTGCCCGCGCGGTCCGGATCCGCACCGCAGAGGGCCGGGTCTTCGCGGAAGGCCCCGAGACCGGGAGCCGGGAATGGTGGTCGGTGAACTTCGAGGTGGACGTGCCGTCCCGCTCCGACCTCGACCTCAAGTCCAACAACGGCGGCATCGAGGTGGTGGAGGTGCGCGGCGTGCTCCGCCTGGAAACCACCAATGGCGGCATCCACCTCGAAGGGTTGGCAGGGGACGTGGTGGCCGAGACCAGCAACGGCGGCGTGGATGTCCGGCTGGTCGGCGAGCGCTGGGAGGGAAAGGGTCTCGAGGCGATCACCTCGAACGGGGGCGTCCGGGTCCGGATTCCCGAGGGCTACTCGGCCCGCCTGGAAACCGGGACCACGAACGGCGGGATCGACATCGATTTCCCGGTGACGGTGCGGGGCAGGATCGGGCGCCAGGTCAGCACCGAGCTGGGCCAGGGCGGGGCGACAATACGGGTGATGACGACCAATGGCGGGGTGGTGATCAGGAGGGGCGAGTAGTTAGGGAGCCAGGGAGGGGCCTTCCTCTAGCTCCCTGGGGGCGCAGCTCACGCCCCGGCTTAGGGGCGCCATGCCGGGCTGTGCCCGTTGATCAAGATCAGCCCGTCTGCAGTGCCGTCTGCGCGCACAAACCGGAGAGAGGTTTGGTTGGGTTGGCACCCAACACAGGTTGACGCGAACACGATTGTCCTGCCGTCCGCTGACCAGGTCGGTCGCGCAAGGACACCAGCCTGCGCGAGCATCGTCAGGCCGGATCCATCGGGATTCACGACGGCGACCGCGCTATCGGGGCTGCACACGTAGTACGACCAACGGGCGCAAACGACGACTGCGAGTTTTGTCCCGTCGGGTGACCAGGCGGATTGCCAATAGTCGGTCGAGGGGTCGAAGAATGGACCCTCCACCACCGAGCGGATATCAGTTCCGTCCGCGTTCACGACGTACAGATCATACACGAAGTCATAGGCCCGCCAGTCGCTGGTGAAGGTGATCTTCCGGCCGTCCGGTGACCAGGCCGGACTGCCGTCGTAGCCGGGACGATTGACGACAAGCCTGATCCCGGGGCCGCCGTCTGCATCGACCGCAAATACGCCCGCGCTTCCATCCCGGACTGCCACGACCGCGATTGAGCGGCCATCGGGCGACCAGGCGGGTTCCATTGTGTATGCCCCCCAGTCGGTCAGCTGGACTACATTCGAGCCGTCCGCGTTCATGATGTAGATCTCCCATTTGCCCCCGCCGGCCCGGTTGCTGGCAAAAGCAAGGCGCTGCCCATCTGGCGACCACGCCGGATATTGGTTCGAAACTCCTGGGCCGGTGTGGGTGAGCTGGACGATGTCGGTCCCATCCGAATTGATCAATTGAATCTGATCATCCCTCACAAACGCCAACTGGGTGACCGGCGCCGCGGCGCAGGTCAGCGCAAACTCGATTGTCACTCTCTCGCCAGACGGGACGGTAATCGTCCGGGGGTTGGCTCCTGCCAGACAGTTCACCCCAGCCCCGGTCAGCGCAACGGTGTGCTGGCCGGGTGGAAGGTCTCCGACGGTGATGGTTCCATTCACCCCGATGGCCCTGGAACCGGAATCCACGCTGATCCAATACCCGCTCGCCGGCGCGCCGGCCCCGGTCGTCACGGTGGTGACCGCGATTTCGCCGGGTTGCACCGGCGCCACCACGGTAGTGAAGAAGATTGTCTCCCCGGTCTCCATTGCCGTCCCCTCGAGATCCCGGATGCCGGTGCCCAGCACCAGCTCGTAATTCGTCGCCAGCGCCAGGGCCTCGGCGGGGATGAACTCGACAATGGTGCGCTCCGGGTTCGCGAAGCCGAGCTGGCCGGCCACCGGATTGGCTCCTGAGCGCAGCTCAAAGCCCTGCGAAGTGAGGGAGGCGGAATCGATCGGCTCGCTGAAGACCACCTGAATCCGCACGTTCACGGCTACATCCCGCTTGTTCTTCTTGGGCTCGGTCCGGACAATGATCGGCGACTTGCGGGGCGGGACCAGAAACACCAGCGCCGACTCCGGTCCGCTGACCCGGGTCGCCGTCAAGGTGATGGTGTCGCCTGTGATCGCCGGCACCGCCACTGGATCCAGCCCTCCGTCCACCAGAGCAGCGGTAACTATCACGCCGTTGCGATGCACCCGGATGCGAACCGCACTCACCCCGGGAAGCGTACCCGGAACCAGGGAAATGAAGGCGACGGGATCGGTACCAGAGCTGCCCTGGACCGCGTTACCGCTGGCGGACCCGAGGGCGACGGGGTTTGACACCAGGAAAGGAGCAGCGCCGGTCAGCCCCGGCGGCGGCGGGGGCGGCGGCATGATCGTTTCGACCGGCGAACCGCAGGCGGCCGCGAGGGTTGCCAGGAGTGCAAGCCGAGAGAGGTGCGTGCAGCGGGTCATCGGACCCTCACAAAAAGTCGGCATTGCCCGGTAATACGGCCATCCGGCGGCGCTTTACTCAGCGGCGTCCTACCGCCCGCCGATTACCTCGAAGGCCGCCCAGTAATACGGGTGAGCTGTCGCCGGCGTCGCCAGCATGGCGCGCTGAGCCGCTGCCAGCGTGCGCACCGGGTCCGCTCCGTCCCCGTACAACTCGTAGAACCGCTGCATAAGGGTCGCCGTAGCGCGGTCCTGCACCGACCAGAGACTCGCCATCACGCTCTTTGCGCCGGCAGTGAGAAAGGCACGCGAAAGCCCCACCCAGTCATCGCCGGGCGGGACATCGGTCATCGCCCCCGAGGCAAGCGCGGTCTGGCACGCCGCCAGCACAACGAGATCCGCAACCAGCGTGAGGCCGAACACCTCGTGGGCTTCGAGCCGTCCGTCATGCCTGCTATCCGGCGCCAGGTCGATGAACGAGAAGAGGGGATTCTGCTTGTTGAGCACACCGTAAGTGGCGAGATGGATGAGGCGTCGCGTCGGGGCCTCTCGCCCGAATGCGGCTTCGGTCGCCGCGGCACCGGTCAGCACCCGGACATCGCTCCCGCCCACTCGACCGAAAGTCGCGACTTCCTGGCGAGATGCCGGCAGCTGATCCAGGTGTGGTGCCAGGGCAAGCCCGCCGGAGCCGGTGCCCCGCCCTGTGGCCTTGCCGAGGTCGATCCAGACCGAGGCCGACGGCGCGAGGGAGAGCTGGTACCGCTGGACCAGAAACCGGGGCGGTCCATCAGTCTCGATCAGCGCCGCAAACGGCAGGTAGTGCAGCTCGGCGTGGGGAATGATCGTCAACCGCGTTTTTCCGGTCAGAAGGCCGGTGGTTTCGATCGGTTCGATGAGGTTGCGATGCAACTGGCGCAGGGGGGCGCGCCACATGGCATCGAGTGCGGCTCCGCGGGGTTGCAGTGCGCCACGGGCGAACTCCACCCGTCGCGCCAGGTCGTGCTGGGTGACCCCCAGTCGAATGCCGGCCAGGGTGTCACGGGTGATTACATAGACAAATGATCCGGTGTCGCTGAGAAGGTACTCCAGCATGGCTTCGTCGGGCCCGAGTTTTTTCGCGACGATTTGCCAGGTCATCGCGTCGGCCGACAGCAGCGCCGCATGCCTCGGCGCGCGCTCTCGAATCTCCAGGCGAAGTGCCGTATAGGCTGCCTGAGTCTGGAGCAGCGCTTCCCGGGATACCGCTCCTGCCCGCACGACCTCCAATCCGCGGAGGAGGCGGCTGTCCGGTGCCGCGACGTCGACAGCCCGTGCCATCTCCCCGATGCGGCGGCGGAGGTCCTGCTCCCGGGCGATTAGGTCGGCGGCAGTGTCGCGCGGCGAGGCAATTCGCCCAAAAGACAGCAATTCCACCATCTCGCGTGCCCGCAGCGCCTCACTGACCGCGAACGACGCAGCGACGCGACCGCGGTCGAGCTCCAATGCCGCCAGTCGCTGGTAGGGGAACCACTTGTCCGAGAGCAATTCGGAGCGCCGCTCGGGCAGTCGCAAAGATGACCCCACCCGCTCGATGTCTGCGATGCTCGCGCGCAGCTCCTTCGCCGCTTCCTCCACGCCGCCCTGGCGTGCGCGGACACCAGCCAGCCCGGCATGGATGCGCCAGCTGACGTCTGGCACGACCCGGACTCCAAGCCGGGCGAGCGCGGCGCGATACAATGACTCCGCGGCTGCGGAGCGCCCGGCACCGGCTTCCAGTTCGGCGATCTGGTTCAGGGCGGCAGCAGCGGCGACCGGATCACCCAGGCGATCGAATTCGGCGCCGGCCTTCTCGAGATGACGCCGTGCCAGGACGGTATCTCCCGCCTGCGCGGCCACGCTGCCAAGCGCCACGCGAGTGATGGCGACACTCCGTCCGTCGCGTATGGCTGTCTGGGCCCGGAGCGCCGCTTCGAGCATCGCGGTGGCTCGAACGGTATTGCTCTGGACGAGATACACCGTGCCCAGACCGTGCCGCGCAGCCGCCGCGCCTTCCGTGCTACCGGACCGGGTGTAGTGCGCCGCGGCCGTGGTGTAGAGCGCCTCAGCCTCGGGATGCTGGTTGAGCTGCATCGCGAGATCGGCCTGGGCCAGCGCAATGCTCCCTCGGGTCGCCGGCTCGACGTCGAGCAATCGCGCGACTTTCTCGCTCCGGCGCAGCTCATCAATGGCCCGCTGCAGCTGGCCCTGGGCGGCGAGCGAGGAGGCCAGCCGCTGCCGAATCGCCAGCGCCTCCGCAACGGGGCCGGTGCGATCCAGGATCTCTGCCGCGGCGGTGAAACTCTCGAACGCGGCGGGATAGTCGCCCCGCCGCAGGCTGAGCTCGCCGAGTCCGTCCAGCGCGCTGGCTGCCTCGGCCGAGTCGCCGGCGGCCATCCAGAGCGCCAGCGCTTCGCGATAGTCCTGATCGGCGCGTCCGAAGGCGCCGACCGCGGCGGCGAGCGCCCCGAGGTTGACGAGATTGGTGGCCGTCGCGCCGGCGCGCCCAGCCCGGCGGTTGATCGCCAGGGCCGCCTCGAGCTGCCGCCGGGCGTCGTCCACCTCACCGGCCGCGCGCGAGAGCGAAGCGATGTTGTTGTAGTCAGCGGCGAGCCCGCGCGAGTCGCCGGCCTTCTCCCGCAGCTCTATGGCTCGGGCATACTGGGCCCGCGCGCCGTCGATATCGTTGCGCTGCTCGCTCAATCCAGCGAGCTCCGACACAGCGTTGGCCATAACCCGAAGGTCTCCCACCGCCTCGGCGAGGCGTTGCGCGCGGGTCAGGTGATCGAATGCGCTGTCGGCCCGGGCTTCGCGCGCCAGAGCGGCGCCGATGTTGCCGAGAAGCGCGGCGATCCCGGCGGAATCGGGAATGGTGAGCGCCCGGGCCAGCGCCAGCCGCCAGATCGTGATCGCCGCGCGGGGGCCGTCGCGACCGAGCGCGGTATTCCCGGCGAGCCGCACGCTGTCGGCCCACACTTTCGCCAAGCGCTGCGCTCCCGACCAGGCGGTGAAGCGCGCTACTTCGCGGGTCAGGAAGTCGTCGCGCCAGGCAGCCTCATATGCCGCAGCGACCCGTTGCGCGATCCGCAGCTGCGCGGTCCGGCTGACTGAATCGCCGCGCAGGGCGCCGGCGAGGGCCCCGCGGAACGCATCTCGGGCGTCGAGGCTGCTGGGCGAATCCGGCGGCAGTGATGGAGAGGAGAATGCCGCAGGCAAAGTGGGGACTGTCATGAGTCGGGCGGCCTGGGGCTCGGGCATCGCATCGATCCGGAACTGGAAGAGCTCCGAGGTGGACCAGCGATCCCAGTCGGTGCGCGCCGCCACCTTCCAGTGG
>DATFGC010000022.1:0-4056 GCA_035249765.1 Gemmatimonadales bacterium
GAGGGCCGAGATTTCCGCCCGCGCCCGCACGTAGTCGAACCGCGCGGTCACCGCGTCCACCTCGGCCTGATTGAGCGCTTCCTGCGACGTGAGCACGTCCACGATGGTCGCCGCCCCGAGCCGGTAGCGTTCCTGCTGCACCCGAAGGTCTTCTTCCGCCGCGAGCACGCTGGTCTGGCTGATGCTGATGGTGAGCCGGGCCGCTTCCAGCGCCGCGATGGCGGCGCGGAGATTGGCCAGCACGGCGCGGCGCGAATCCGCCGCCTGGGCTTCGGCATTGTCCAGCGAGGTCAGCGCGTTGACCACGCCCTGCTCCCGCTGAAACCGGTTGAAGATCGGCCAGCTCAGCCCCAGGCTCACCTGCCGGGAATTCAGAAAGGTGTAGTCGTTCCGGGAGCTGCCGTTCATCGAGGCGGACCCGGAGAGGCTCAGGGTTGGCCAGTAGCTCGCCTTGGAGATTTGCACCTGGGAGCGGGCCGCCACCGAGGACGCCTCCGCCGCCTTGACCGAGGGCGAATTGGCCAGGGCCTCATCCCGGAGCCCGGTGCTGTCGATCGGGGGCAGCAGGGTGTAGAGGGTGGAGTCGTCCACCGCGCCCACCGGAGTATCGGCCCCCACCAGCCGGCCGAGGTTCGCTTCCGCCGTGGAGAGCGCCGCCCGGGCGTTGACCAGCTGCAGCTGGGCGGTGCCCAGGGTCACCACCGAGCGCAGCGAATCGGGGCGGATGCCCCGCCCGGCATGGAGCTTGGCGACCGCCACCTTGAGCTGCTCTTCGGCGCGGCGCACGCTGGATTCCCGGACCCGAAGCAGCTGCTCCGCGGCCAGCACATCGAAAAACTGGTTGGTGGTGGCGAGCTGCTGCTGATAGCGGGCGTTGGACAGGCTCGCCTCGGCGGCGGTCCGGTTGGCGCTGGCCGCCTTCCGCTCGCCGGTCCTCCGGAACCCGGCGAACAGGTCCACGTTGGAGCTGACCGTCGCGCCGGCGCTCCCGGTCGAGGTCCCGCTGGTGGTGAACTGCCCGGTGCTGGGATCGAGCTGCTGCCCCTCCGAGTAGCTGTTGCTGCGCGATCCGCTCACGGTGAAGCTGGGGAGAAACGCCCCGGTGGCCGAGCGCTGCCGGGCCTGGGCGTTGCGCACGGTGCCGAACGCGGAGACCACGCTGGGCTGCACCAGGTTGGCCCGCTCGATGGCCTCCTGCAGGGTGATTTTGGGGACCTGCGCCCCGGCGGGGGCCGCGGTCACCAGGCCGCCAAGGAGCGCCAGCCGCCGCATACTGCGATTACCGACGGCCATTCCTGCTCCGATCTCCCTCCGCACGGCGGAGACTGTCCTGGCGCTGCAGGGCGATGTACCTGGCCTGTTGCTCCTCGCTCAGCAGCGCGTGGATCTGACTGCGAATGGCCTGCCGCTCGGATTGGAGCAGCGGCCGGATGGATTCCCACAGGGAATCCATGGCGGGCTGGTGCCGCTCCAGCACGGCCCGCACGCTGTCCTTCTGCTCCTCGCTCAGGCCAAGCTCGGTCCCCAGCCGGTCGACGTAGCTGGGCCGGGGCGGACGGTCGCGATGCTTGTGGCTCTGGCGGTCGGCCATCGACGTGGCGGCGCCGCCCACCAGGCCTCCCAGCAGGAAGGCGGCGAGCAGCAGGACCACGGCGCCCAGACGGGAACGGGTCATCGCGGCTCCCGTTCCCTGAGGGCGAGCATGATGTCATCCACGTCGGGGGCCTGGGAGGAGACCACGGTCTGCGCCGGCAGCGTGGCGGCCATGGTGACGCCGGGATCGTCGTGGGTGGCCGCCTGGGTGAACCAGGCGCCCAGCCAGAGGAAGAATCCCGCGGCGATCGCGGCGGCCAGCACCCGGGGTCTTGCCCAGCCGGCCAGCACATCCCACTGGTCGGCCCGCTCGGCCGCCACGGCCAGCCGGAGCCGGCGCAGAAAGGCCTCCGGCGCGGGTCCGGTCAGCCGCTCGCGCAGCAGACGGCCCAGCTCCGGATCAGGCTGATTGTCGAACGGCGACATGGTCATTTCATTCCCTCCGCCAGCGTTCCGAGCGATTGTCGCATGGCACGGCGCGCATGAAATACATAGGACCGGACGGTTCCCTCGGGCACTCCCAGCGCCGCGGCGATATCCGCGTGTCCCCAGCCTTCGGCATCGAACAGCACCAGGGCGATCCGTTGCCGCTCCGGCAGCGCTGCCAGTCCGGCGTCGATCCGGGCGCGCAGCAGCGCCGCTTCGGCCATCCGGTCCGGGGCGAGCCCCCCCGATTCCAGGGTCTCCGCGATCGGTTCCGCCTGGCGCACTTTGCCCCGGCGCCGTGCGTCGAGCGCCGCATTCACGACGATCCGCATGAGCCAGGGCCGGAACGGACGCGCGGGATCGAATCGCTCGATCGCGCGCCAGGCGGCCAGCATGCCCTCCTGGACGGCATCGTCGGCGTCGTCCTCGTCCCGCAGAATCGCGCGGGCCGCGCGCCGGGCCGCCAGGCCGTGCCGGTCAATCAAGCTGCCGAACGCTTCCGGGTCACCGCGCACCGCTTGTTGCGCGAGTTCGGCATCTTCCACGTCCGAATTACGCAGCGGGGGCTCCGGGCGTTGAGGTCGTTGATATACAAGAAGATACGCCCCACGGAGGGGTCAGGAAGTCCGGCCGTCCAGCCACGCGGCAAGGGCGAGCCAGAGGCTCAGTGCGGCGAACACCACCGCCATGACGTGCGGGAAGAAAAGGAAGAGCACACCCAGGATCGCCAGGGCGATGCTGTAGGGGAGGAGGACGGTCCGGCGCGCGCTGCCCAGGATCTGCTGCATCGCAACCACCGCGCGTCCCCGGCGCTCCCGGAGGCCGGGACGATGGGGGATGGACGCCAGAACCGGTTCGGGCGCGATCATGCTGCGCCGCCGGCGCCCGCCGGTAAAGGCCGGTCCCCGAAGCCGGATCTCCGCGCTGCGCTCGGTGTCCCGGCGGAACTGCGATTCCATCTCGAGGGCCAGGCTCTGGTCTTCCGCGATGATGTCGAGCTCGAAGTTGGCGACCAGACTCGAGAGATTGAGGTTGCTGGAGCCGACCCGGATCCAGCGGCCATCCACCACGATGCTCTTGGCGTGCAGCATCGGACCCCGCCATTCGTAGATCTTGATGCCGCCACGGAGCATGTCCACGTAGCCCATCCGGGTCCAGCTCTGCAGGTGAGTCAAGTCGCTGGTGCCCGGCACCAGCAGCCGCACATCCACCCCGCCCCGCGCCGCGTCGATCAGCGACTGGTAGATCCCCGGTGGCGCGACCAGGTAGGCGTCGGTGAGCCAGATCCGCTCCGAGGCCCCGGCCAGAAGCAGCTCGGTCGCCCTGGAGGCCCGGACTCCGCCGGGCTCGCCTGCTACCACGCGGATGGAAGAGTCGCCCTGCTCGGGCGCTTCGGCGAGCAGCTCGCTCTCATCGAGCCCCTCGCCCACCAGGCGCCACACCGTGTCGAAGGCCTGGTCCATGAGGACGGCGGCGGGACCATCCACCGCCACGGCGGTGTCGCGCCAGGGCTGGCGGTTGCGCTCGGTGTGCCCGGCCCATTCATCGCCAATGCAGTGTCCGCCGGTCACCGCGGTGATCCCGTCCACCACCACGAGCTTGCGGTGGTCACGGGTGAGGTTCTGCCGCAGCCGGAGCAGATTCGGGGGATTGAAGATCCGGACCGAGACGCCCCCCTCCCGGAGCCGGCGCCAGTAGCTCCGCCGGGTGGTGACCGATCCGACCCAGTCGGTCAGGACCCGCACCGCAACCCCGGCCCGGGCCCGCTCGATCAGCGCGTCGGCAAACAGGATTCCGGTCGCGTCGCTTCGGATGATGTAGTTGTCGAAATGCACCCAGCGGCGGGCCGCGGCGATGCGCTCCAGCATCGCGGGATAGATCTGGGGGCCATCGTAGAGCAGGGTGACCCGGTTGCCCGGCACGGGGCGGCTGCCGGCCGCCCGGTCCATGGCCCGATCCACGATCTCCGGGGCGGCCTCGTCCTCGGCGACCGGCCGGATGGTCACTGGGGACCGAGCCCGAGGGCCCGCTCGTGGG
>DATFGC010000023.1:0-4359 GCA_035249765.1 Gemmatimonadales bacterium
TCAGACTCTTCTGATGTTTCACGGGCAGCTCTCCTTGGGGGTACCGCGGTATGCCTCCGTATGGGGTGCCCATACGAGTCACCGGAATAGCGGGTTTCACCCGCGGTGACCAGGGGCGGGTCCGTCCCGCTGGGGCAGGCAAACCGGACCCGCCCGCCGTATCATTGAGGGGTCCTGTCCGACCCCGGAGACCCGTTGAACGATCCGCTGGATCGGCTGCGCACCGCGCTGGCCGACCGCTACCGCATCGAGCGCCAACTCGGGACCTGAAAATGAAACGTGGGCTGGCCGCCCTGCTGGCGGTGTTCGGGGGATCGAGTGGCTTGGGGCAGGGTCAGCCGCTGCCCTGCGAAAATGCCTATCCGTTGGAGCTGCCCTACCGGGTGTCCATTGTCAGCCGGGAGGGACCCAACTCTCTCTTCGGCGACGGCAGGGAATACGTCCATGACCGCGCCGCCTGCATGAATGTCACCGATGCCTCGCGGCTTCCTCCACCTGGCCCACCCCAACGGAATCTACTGGTCGGACTGCCGCATCACGCCCAACCGGCAGTTCACCCTGGACCTGAGTCGGCCGGTTCCCGGCGGCGGCGGGTCCGAACGGGGCCGGATCATCGACAACCGGCCCCACATTCAGGTCTTCACCAGGATGGATTCACTCGGAAAGGCGGCTGGCCTCCAGGGGATGGCGGTGGGTGAGACGACCAGGGCGATGCCCATCCCCATCGCGGCCACCGGCTATCAGCTGAGGCTGTACTTCAACCCGGCCCAGAGCTGTCCCGGCTGGCTCACGGTGGCCCCGGGCTCGATCCAGGGTACGGTCACCCGGACCAGTGCCACCCAGTGGGAGATCGACATCCCCGAGGGCAGCGTCGGGCGGCTGATCGAGGGCCCCCACGCCGGGCCTCGACATGACCGAGGACTCTACTATTTCCGGGCTCGTCTGACCGTCGTGGCTCTAACCCCCTAGCCGCCCGGCCGTGCGGGTTCACCAGCTTAACCCCGCATGAATGCAGGCGTCTCTCTTTCTGGATGACACCGGTGCGGGCCGACCCAGACTGGAGCCCTCGCGGCATGCCACGTGTTCATGCAACACCCTGCAGCACCGCCTCGCGAATGGCGCTCATCGGCCTGGCCGTTGTCTGGGCCTGTAACTCCGGGATCGCGACCGGTCTGGAGGAAGAGAACGAGATCCCGCCCGGGCCGAATACGACCGCCCCGTTTCCCATCGATCGGGGCGACGAGGGTGCGGCAACGCCCGGCAGCTACAAGGGCCTGCACCTTCGCCTGGCGGACAACGGCGAGCCGGTCATCACGCCGGTGGACGGGGTGATCGGCCTGGTCTGCATCGGCATGAGTAACGGTAATCTCGAATGCAGCGATTTCCGGAACCGGGCCGGCACCGAGCTGGCCGGCCAGATCAATCCCGCCGTGCGGGTGGTCAATTGCGCCGTCGGTGGACATGCCATCGAGAAGTGGAACGATCCGGCATTCGACGCCGACCTCTGGGACCTGTGCATTACCCGGCGCCTCCCCGACGCGGGGGTCCGCCTGGACCAGGTGCGGGTACTGTGGCACAAGGCGGCGAATCAGTTCACCACCGGTCCCGGCAATGCTCCCTTGCCCAGCTATCCCTCCGCCGGGAGCGACTACCAGGCCTTCTCGGCCAACCTTTCCGCGTTCGCCGCCCGGGTGCGCGGCAAATTCCCCGCGGTGCAGGCGGTGTACTCGTCGTCGCGCAGCTATGGCGGCTATGCGGGAAACGCCGCGGCTCGGGGCGAGCCGCTGAGCTACGAAGAAGGCCACGCGCTGAATCAATGGCTGCTGGCCCACCGCACCGTGGATGGCGTCTGGCACGGATGGGCCGCCTACCTGTGGGCAGGTTCCTGCGGCAGCGGGATCACCAACGCTTCCGGCATCTGTTACGACCGGGCCGATTACGTTTCCGACGGCGTACACCCATCGGCCTCCGGCCAGGCGAAGATCAGCGGCATGCTGCACGCCCGCTTCCTCGAACATGCGTGGTACCGGCGGCCGTAACCCGGAGACGACCCTGCGGCGCCCCGACGTGAGGCTCAACGCCGAGCCTCCACCCGCTCCACGATCCAGTCGGTAAGGGTCGAGAGGAACTCCCCGCTGATGACGCGCCGGAACGGGCGCCCATCGGCCGACTGCACCATCGCCAGCCCATGACTGGCGCCCGGGATGATCCGGGCCGTCACCGCCCGATTGCCGCCGCGGGCCAGGGCTGCGCGCATCCGTTCCACGACCAGGGCGGGAGGAAAGGTGCGGTCGAGCTCGCCCATGAGGACGAGCACCGGTGCGGCGATCCGCTCCAGGTCGCGGGCCGGCTCGTAGTTGAACTGGAGCACGCCGTAGAGCCGGAGCACCGCGAGCGAGCGCGAGGCCGCGCCGGTCCCGTATCCGGGGAACCACTTGACCGAGTCGGCCCGCAGCCGCTGCATGGTCGAGTCCAGATCCGCCCAGCCGAGTCCGGTGCGCGCCACCGCGAACTTCCGGCGCTGGAAATCCCGGGCCCGCGCGATCTCCGCCTCGGGGAACCCCGCGGCGCCCATGATGGCCCCGGTGCGGTAGGTCTCCTGCTCCGCGGCGCTGATCCCGCTGCCCGACATGCTCACCAGAAAGCGCACTCCGGGATCCCGCGCCGCCACCTTGGCGATGATCCAGGTGCCCTGACTCTGTCCCGCGAGCCCGATCCGGGAGGTATCAATCAGGTCCGGCCTGGATCGCAGGTACCCGAGCGCCCCCTCCACGTCACCGGCCAGATCGTCCCACGAGGCCAGGTCGTGGCTCGCCCCGGCCGATTCCCCCACGCCCCGCTTGTCGTAGAGCAGCGATGCGACGCCCCTGGCCGCGAGTACCCGCGCCTCGTAGGCCCACGCGAGCCGGGTATCCGCGTCGGACCCGGTAACCCACACCACCGCCGGGAAGGGTCCCCGGCCCTCGGGCAGAACCAGCATGCCGCCGAGCCGAAGACTGTCGCCCGCGCTGTGGAAGGCGATGGCCGGCTCGCGCGGCGGCCGCTCCGCCCGCACCAGCGTCACCGGCGACCGGTAGGTCGTGATCCGCAGCTCGCCGGTGAGGGCGCCGCCCTGCCGCCGCACCGCGAGCGTGATGCGCTCATCCGCCCGGGGCAGGCCGAGGTTTCCGATGAAGGCGTAGCCGATGTCGGGGGTCAGCTCGGCCCGCAGCACCCCGTCGGCCAGCGACACGCTCGCGCTGTCGCTGTAGGGGCTGGGAATCGCCATGTCCACCTGCCGGGATTCCGGCAGAGAAATCGACACCCGCACCGAGTCTCCGGCGGGCCGCACCGTGAAGCGCACCCCGACCGGCAGGCCGGCGTCGGGTCGGCGGTCGGCCACCCCGCTCCATTCGCCCAGGAACGGAGCCCATCGGGCCGCCTGCCGGGCCTGCACGACATCGGGCGCGAGCGCCGCGCAGACGAGCACGGCCGCCACGGACAGACGCCGGGCTTGCGTTCGAGGAATCGAGACGCGGATCATGGTTCAGCTCCTGTGGTGTTGGTGCTAGGGACTTCGAGTGAGCAGCAGCGATCCGTTGCCTGAGCTGGCATGGATGCGATTGCCGCCGGGGCCGAGCGAGTACTGCATCCGCTGGCGCGAGAGCTCGCCGATCGGCGCCAGCGGTATCTGGTGCTCGACCGTGCCGTCAGACAAGCGCGCCTGGAGGGCGCCGCCGAAGCCGGGTGGCAGCGCGACCCTCACTTCGCCCGCTCCGGTATGGAGCTCCAGAGTGCGGCCGTCTCGCCCGGGGGCGACCCGCGCGGTGATCGCGCCGCTCCCGGTGCGGGCCTCGGCGTCGCCGCTCACGCCGTCGAGCACCAGATCGCCTTCGAATCCGGCGGCGGTGATGCTCGCCCCGGCCGGAAGCTCCACCACCAGGTCAACGGTCGCGCGATGCATCTCGTCCCCGGTACCGAACCAGGTGTAGCCCTCCGCGTCGCAGCGCCCGTGCCCGGCGCGCAGCGCGCAGACCGTGACCCCGTCCGCGTCCCGGGTGGGCTCGAACACCAGGTCTGAAAGCACACCACCGGAGATGCGAGCGCGAATCGTGACCCGGTTTCCCGCTACGGGCGCCACCCGGATGGAGCCGACCAGGTTCCGGACCCGGAGCCGCTGGCCGGGAGCGACGAGGCCGCTCCAGACCACCGGGAAGCCATCCGCGCCGCCGGCGATCCGCGCGGACGCCGGAGTAGCGAGGACCACCAGCGCCACCGCGATCGCCAGCACGCCCAGCGAGAGCATGGTGTGGAAGGGCCCGGGGGACGGAGCGGAGCTGACCAGCCGCTCGATCCGGCGCAGCAGGATCCCACCGGTCG
>DATFGC010000024.1:0-8661 GCA_035249765.1 Gemmatimonadales bacterium
GTCGGCGCCGTTCGCGTCCAGGGAGCAATCCGAGCGCGCGGCCGCCGGTTCCGCAATCCTGCGCGCGCTGCTCCAGGGGTCCGGCGATGACCCTGCCTGCGATCTGTGGCCCGCCGGCAAGGCCGCGGCAACCGCGAGGACGGGCGTCTATGACGGGCCGCAGCTGGTGTTTACCGGGGAACTGGATGCCTCGTCGTCAGGTCCGGCGGGGTACGAGATCGCCAAACTCAATGCCAACGCGAGGCTGGTGGTCTTCCGCAACGGCATGCACGGTCAGTTTCCCGCGGAGCTTCCAACCCCGGAGGACACGGACTACCGGCTGTGTGCGCTGCGGCTGGCACGCGCATTCGTCGCCGATCCGCAGGGAAGGCTGGACACCGGTTGCGCGGACAGCCGGCGGTTGCGCCTGGTGCGGTAAGCCAACCGCCGGACACTCGGAATGAGTATCCGGCGGCTTTGTCATCGCCGAGGCCCCTTGGAGGCCGTGGCGATCTGTGCTAGCGAATGACCGTCGTGGTGGATCGGCGTTTACGAGCGGCCACGATCGCAACAATGATCAGCAGCACGGCAAGGCCGATGATCGCGAGCCACTGCGGACTGGTATACCAGGTCGTGCTGCCCTCGCTGGTCTCCACGTTGACCCTGATGGGCGGGTCCTGCACCATCATCGCCACGGCCGTGGCGCTCGAAACCAGCAGCAGGCTCAGCGAGCTCAATATCGTCTTCAGGTAGCGCATGGGTGGCTCCCAATTGGGTGTACATTCGGGGGGACGAGTGGCGGATTCCGGTCCACACAGTGTGGCGGATTCCGGCCCGAGCGTCTCCCGGAATGGAAGTCCATCACGGCAACGGGAGACCGAAAATGGCCGACGTGAAGAAATACACCGAGAAGACCGAAGTGAAGACCGAGACCAAGCGCGACGCGGATTCGCCCGAGAAGAGCGAGCACAAGGAGACGACCGTCAAGACCGAGCGCACCGTCCAGAAGGACCGGGAGCCGGTCATCATCATCGAGGAGTAGCAGTAGCGCCTTGCCCTGAGCTACGGAGCGCAGCGCTGCGGGCGAAGGAGGCCTACTCCGCGCGCAGCGCTCCGGCCGGATCCACCCGCGCCGCCCGCCGCGCCGGAATCCAGCTCGCCAGCGCCGAAATCCCGATCAACGCGAGCGCCGCCGCCCCCAGGGTCACCGGGTCGGCGGTGTTCACCCCGAACAGGAACGACTTCAGGAACCTCGCCACCAGCGCGAACAGCGCCAGCCCACCGGCAATCCCGGCACCGGTGAGCACCAGGCCCTGCCGGGTGATCATCCGCGCCACTGCGCGCGGCTCCGCACCCAGCGCGATCCGTACCCCCAGCTCCCGGGTGCGCAGCGTCACCAGATAGGTCAGCACCCCGTAGAGTCCGATGGCGCCCAGCAGCAGGGTGACCACCGCCGCCGCTCCCAGGATGGCGATCGTAAAGGAGAGCTGGGCGGTCGAGGCGCGGAGCGCCGCGTCCATCGGCTGGACGTCGAAAGTCGGGAGGGTCGGGTCGAGGGCCCGCACCACCTGCTGCACCGGGCTGGTGATGTCCGCCGGGTCGCCCTCGGTCTTGACCACCAGCGCCATGGTGCGAGCGATCTGGCTGTACACCGTATCGTCACCGACGACCTCCGGGAAATAGATGGTCTGGGACGGCGGGGCGGCGAGCGCGGTGTCCCGGGTGTTTCCCACGACGCCGATCACGGTGTACCAGGGCGCGCCGGGCAAACCGCGGAACCGTTTCCCCAGGGCCGCCTGCCCGGTGGGATCCTTCCAGAATTGCTCCGCGGTGCGCTGGCTGATGATGGCCTCGCGGCCGCGCTGGGTCTCCAGCGGATCGAAGGTCCGGCCGGCCAGCAGCGGAATCCCCATCACCTGGAAATAGTTGCCGTCGACCGTGGTGAAGATCTGGAGCGGCGGGATCGTGGTGGCGGACGCGGCGTCGCCCTCGACATAGAACGGATTCTGGTTCATGCCGTGCCGCACCAGCGGCAGCCGGGAGCTGAGACCGGCATTCCGCACCCCGGGAAGCTCGGATACCTGCCGGCGGAGCGCCGAGTAGAACCGCACCAGCGATGAATCGCCGGGGTACCGCGCCGGCGGGAGCGAGATCCAGAAGGTGGCGACCCGGTCGGCGGTGAAGCCGGGCTCCACGGCATGCAGCCGCTGAAAGGTGCGCAGCAGCAGCCCGGAGCCCGCCAGCACCACCAGCGCCAGCGACACCTGGAAGGCGACCATGGCTCCCCGGAGCCGGTGCTGCGACCGCCCGGCGGTGCCGCTTCGGCCCCCTTCCCGGAGCGCCACCGACAGCTGGGGCACCCGGCCCAGGTGGAGCGCAGGAATTATCGTGCAGGAGGCGGCGACCAGCAGGGCCACCAGCAGCACGAAGAGCAGGGTCGCCGGGCCGATGCCCACCTCCGCGAGGCGGGGAATGTCCGCCGGACCCGCGACCGCCAGCGCGCGCACCGCCAGCCAGGCGAGTCCGATCCCGCCGGCTGCCGCGACACCGCCCAGCAGCAGCGACTCCGCGAAAAACACCGCCAGCACCCGGGCCCGGCCCGCACCGAGGGCTTCCCGCACCGCGATCTCCCGCTGGCGCTGGTCGGCCCGCACCAGGATCAGGTTGGCCACGTTGGCGCAAGCCACCAGCAGTACCAGCCCCGCCGCGGCCGCGACGATCCAGAGGGTCCGGGCGATCCCGCCGGTTACATCCTCGCGCATCGGCACCAGCACCGGGGTCGGCTTGGCCTGATCCAGCAGCATCTGGGTGGGCACCCCCGGCGCCATCACGGGGAACATCTCCACCATCCGGGGCAGCACCGCGAGCAGCTCCCGCTCGGCGTCGGCCGGGGTCACTCCGTCCCTGAGTCGCGCCACCCCGGTGTAGTTGAACCCGCCGGGGAAAGGATCGTTCGGGTCCAGCGCCAGCGGGAGCCAGAGCCGGGTTCCCGCACCGGGAAAACGGAACGCTTGCGGCATCACCCCGATGATCTGGCGGGAGACCCCGTTCACCTCCAGGGTCTTGCCGATCACCGCCCGGTCGGCGCCGAACCGGGTCCGCCACAGCCCTTCGCTGATGATCACGGCGTCGGGGCCGCGGGGCAGGTCCTCGGCCTCGCTGAAATTCCGTCCCAGCAGCGGCGGGACTTGCAGAGTGGGGATGAGACTGGCGGTGATCCGCGCGGCGGCCAGCCGCTGCGGCTCGCTCGCTCCGCTCGCCTCGGACACGTTGGCCGCGCCCTCCTGGTAGAGGCCGATGTTCTCGAGCGAGCGAGAAAGCCTCTTGTAGGTGAAGTAGGTGCCCGCGGTCTGGTTTGCCTTGGTGAGCGACAGCGGCGGCAGGTCGTGCCAGGCGCCGACCAGCCGGTCCGGGTTGCCGTAGGGAAGCGGCTTGAGCAGCACCCCGTTCAGCACCGCGAAGATGGCGGCGACCGCGCCAAATCCGATGACCAGGGTCAGAATTGCCGTGACGCTGAAGGCCGGGGTTCGGCGCAGCGATCGCAGGGCGTGGCGGATCGGTATTGCTACCATCAGGGCGGACCCGGCTGGGAGATGCCAGCCAGTACGGGCGGGAGATGGCGAAGTTTCGAGGGCTGACGATTGCAGGAACGGCCCCCGGAGGATAGGGTTCTCGACCCAGGACTACTCCGGAGGCACCGTGGATTCCCATCGCGACCGATCGTTCGACCGCAGGACTTTCATCCAGGGTGCGGCCACCGGGGCCGCGGCGATCGCGGTCGGCGGACCCGCCGCCTTCCCGTTCCAGGCGCAGGACCAGGCTGCCGTCGTGGCCCAGATCGCCCGGCAGCACGACGCCACCGTGAAGATGCTCCAGGACTGGATCGCCCTGCCCTCGATCGCCGCGGAGGACAAGGGGTATCCGGAGGGGCCCGAGTACATGGCCAGGCTGGCGCGGGAGGCCGGCTTCGAGCGGGTGGAGCTGGTTCCGACCGCGGGCAAGCCGGGCGTCTTCGCCACCATCGACGCCGGGGCCAGGAACACCCTCGCCGTCTACTTCATGTATGACGTCAAGCAGTACGACCCCGCCGAGTGGAGCTCACCGCCGCTGGAGGCCAGGCTGGTGGACAAGCCCGGTTTCGGCAAGGTCATCGTGGGCCGCGGGGCGACCAACACCAAGGGGCCGGAGACCGCCTTCCTGGCCGCGTTGCACGCCTTCAAGGCCGCCGGGAAGAAGCTCCCGGTCAATCTGGTGCTGGTGTGCGAGGGGGAAGAGGAGATCGGCTCGCCCAACTTCCGCCAGATCGTCTTCAAGCCCGAAGTGGAAGCCGCGCTCCGGAAATCGCTGGGCATCATCATCCCCCTGGGAAGCCAGTCGCCCGACGGCTCGGTGGAAGTCAACCTCGGCGCCAAGGGCGTGATCGAGGTGGAGCTGGTCTCCAGCGGGGAGAAGTGGGGCCGAGGCCCCCGGGTCGACATCCACTCGAGCCTCGAGGCGGCGGTCGACAGCCCGGTGTGGCACCTGGTCCAGGCGCTCAACACCCTGGTCAAGGCGGACGGCCACACCCCGGCGATCGAGGGGTTCTTCGACAAAGTCAAGCCGCTCACCCCGCGGCAGAAAGCCATCCTCGAAGCCTCGATTCCGAAAAAGAACGAAGCGGGAATGAAGAGATCGCTGGGCGTCGAGCGCTGGTTTGGCGACGAGGTGTTTCACGACTCCCAGCTCCGGCTGGTATCGCAGCCCACGGTCAACATCGAGGGCCTGGTGTCCGGCTGGACCGGGCCTGGGGGGAAGACCATCCTCCCGGCCCGTGCCGTGGCCAAGCTGGACCTCCGCCTGGTGCCGGACATGACCGCCACGGGCACCCTCGAGCTGCTCAAGGCGCACCTGGCCAAGCACGGATTCGGCGATATCGAGGTGAAGTTCACCGGGGGCTACGACCCGACCGAGACCGATCCCGACTCGAAGCTGATCCAGGCGATGGTGGCGACGTACCGGAAGTCGGGTATCGATCCGCTGCTCTGGCCCCGGCTGGCCGGCTCGTGGCCCGGGGTGACGTTCACCGGCGAGCCGCTCCGGATGGCGGCCGGGATCTTCGGGCTGGGCCATGGGGGCGGGGCCCACGCGCCGGACGAGTACTTCGTCATCGAGGCGAGCAATCCCAAGGTGGCGGGGATCGACGGGGCGGTGAAGTCGTACGTGGATTTCCTCTACTCGCTCGCCTGAGGAGGGTGCGATGCCGAAACGTTCACCCACCGAAGCCGACAGCTCCGAGACCGGCCTCGTGGACCGGAAGGCCCTGATCGGACTGCTCAATGAGGACCTGGCCCGGGAGTATCAGGCCATCATCGCCTACGTCGCCTACTCCCAGGTTCTCAAGGGCGCGGCCTACATGGCGATCGCCAGGGAGCTGGAAGTGCACGCCGGGCAGGAGCTGGATCATGCACTGACCATCGCCAAGCAGATCGATTACCTCGGAGGCACGCCGACCGTCGTGCCGAAACCGGTCAAGATGTCCGAGAATCCCAAGGAGCTGCTCCGGTTCGATCTGGACAACGAGACCGAAACGATCCGGCAGTATCGGGCCCGGGTAAGGCAGTGCGAGGCTCTCGGGGAGTACGCGATGTCCGAACACATCCGCGAGATCCTCAAGGCGGAGCAGGAGCATCAGATCGACCTGGCGACCGCGCTGGGCGAGACGCCGCCCAGCATGAAGGACTGATTCGCTCGAATTGTGCGCCAGGTCACCGACAGCACCTCCGGCGCGGGTTAGATAGCAGAAGGCCGGTGGATCCGGTCTGCATGTCTAACCCGCCGTGGCGGCTCCCTGGTTGGCGGGGGGTCAGCGGCGGCAACCGGGAGGTAGTATGTCGGGCAAATCGTTACGTGCGCTGGCTATCCTCGCTGCGGCACTGATCGCCGGCGGGTGCCAGGAGAGCTCCCCCACGGCCCCTGCCGAGGCTGATGATCTGGAGCTGCAGGCGGCCATTGCCGCGGCGGGGGACGCCGCGGTCCAGAGCGGCGACACCGAGCGCGCCGCGGCGCTTCGCGATGGCGCTGCCGCCCTGCGCGGAGGCATCCGGCCCAGCCGGATCGAGGTCAAGATCGGGAACGAGACCCACGCGTACTTGGCCATCGTGGTCGGCACGATTCGACGCGCCGCGGGCGAGGAGCGGGTGCTGGTTCGCCACCTGGTGGCCTGGACCGGCCGGCGTCCCGCCGCCCTGCTGCAGGTGACCTCGAAGACCGAGTACGCCCTCTTCGGACATCCCAACGACAATGGGAACGGCAACGACCCGGATGCGGCGCGGGGTCTCTGGAAGGACCTGGTGAACCGGGAGATCTGGGTGGCGACGGCGGGATCGGCCGAGCTGGAGCTGACCGGTACCGGGGGTGCCTGTCCGGCCCAGCTGCCGGCCGCGGCGCTCCGTTGCGTGCTGGCGGCCTTCGACATCCGGATCAACGGTTCCTTCCAGCAGCTGGGGACCGGCGGCCCGGACGGCCAGCCGGTCGAGATCCACACCAACGCCGATGGAGTCCACGGGGTGGTGATCAAGCCGGCGAACTGAGTCGAGCATGGAGCTGGCGGCCCGGCGTGATCCCTGCGCCGGGCCGCGAGTCTGTTCATCAGGGCCGTTAGGCGTCCTGGCGGGGCGATAGTATGTTTACTCCTACCATCCTGCGCCAGCAGGGATGCTTCAGGGTGGTGAGGAGGGTACATGAAGACCGCACTGAACATCCTGTCCGCATTGACGCTGGTGGGATGTGCCGGGGAAAACCCCTACCGCCTGCCGACCTATCCAGAACCGCCTCCCGACCTGCCTCCCGGCCAGTCGCCCTCTCTGACGTCGCTCTGGGGGATGGTGGTGGCAGAGAGTGGCGTGTGTATCGTCGGCGCGACTGTGACGGTGGTAAAGGGACAGAGCCTTGGGCAGACCATCACCCAGACGACACCCTGCGATGCCTGGGATTATGCCAACGGCTTCGTGTTCAGGAACCTGACTGCGGGCGTTGAAATGACCCTGCGTTCGTCAGCAATGGGCTACGAGCCGGTGGAGAAGATCGTCGTTCCACACTTCGGAGCGCAGACGGCGGTCATCCTTGCGCCCTCTCCAATTCGATGAGCCTCGATCACCTCAACCTTCGCGTCGCCGACTATATCCGCAGCAGGGAATTCTACCGGGCGGCCCTGGCTCCGCTGGGCTACCGGCTTGCCATGGAGGGATCCTCGGGTGCCGGGTTCAGCAAGGGTCCAATCCCGGCTTTCTGGATCAAGCAGGGAGATCCCCCCCGACCGGGGGGGACCGGGCGGCAGACTCCGTTGGAAGGCTGCGGTGGGCCCCAGGTCCATGTCGCGTTTTCTGGGGAGAGTCGCGCGATGGTCGACGCGTTCCATCGCGCGGCCCTGGCGGCAGGAGCCCGGGACAATGGACCACCCGGCCTTCACCCGGAGTACCACGCGAACTATTACGGCGCCTTCGTGCTCGATCCCGACGGCTACAACATCGAGGCGGTCTGCCACAAGGCGGAGTAACATGGGCCGGCGATGCAATTCCCGTCCAAAAGCGGCGCGAGCGAGGCAATTCCCGTCCAATACGGACCGGATGGGTCGCGATACACTCCCGGGGTAAGACGATTGGACCCTGACCGGGAGCCTTCATGCGCTACGTCTTTCTTCCCTCCATCCTGCTGCTTGTCGGATGCGCCGATTCAGCTCCGACGAGCACCGATCAGCACGCCACCCATGCCCGGGTCGCGGGCACGCAGTCTTCGGCGCCCACGCTGGCCAGTGTGAGTGTGCCCGTTCAGGTGTTCAACACCGAGCTCCGTGCCGAGCAGGAGCCCAACAATGCCAGCACCTCGGAGTCGAAGGGGCATGCCCAGGTCAAGGTGCTGGAGGACGGCGGCATCGAGTTCGTCCTCGTCATCAACAACAAGAGCGGGGAAACCTTCAACCGGGCCCACATCCACAAGGCTCCGGCGGGGGTCAACGGGCCGATTCACTGGGATTTCCTTGAGGCTGGAGTCCCGGTTGCGTCCGTCGGCGGCCAGCCGGCCATCCTGCGGGGCGTTGCAGTTGCGCGCGCCGCGGCGGTGCTCAGCGATCTGCTGGCCAATCCCGATCAGTACTACGTGAACGTGCACAGCCCGGCGTTCCCCGGCGGCGCCATCCGGGGCCAGCTCCGCTGAGCCGCACCCCGAGAGCGGGACCGGCCCCCTGCAGGCGCCACAGGGCCGGTCCGTCCGGGTGACGGGTTGATAGTCGTCGTACCACGCCGGTGTTGTGACCCTTCGCCTGTCCGCGGTATCTAACCCGTGAATGCCTGCGCCTGTGCCATCCCGCCCGCCCCGTCCCCGGGCGCGATGACTGCCGGTCCCGATCTGGCCGATGCAAGGCTTGCCGCGGCCGGCGACGCCGAGGCGTTTGGGCGGCTCTATTGGAGGCATGCGGCGCGGGTGAAGGCTCTGGCCCGCCGGCTGCTGGGGCCCGCCGACGCGGAGGACGGAGCCCAGGAGGTCTTCGTCCGCGCCTGGCGGCGGCTCGGCCAGTTCCGGGGTGAGTCGGCCTTCGCCACCTGGCTGCACCGCCTCGCCGTCAATGTGCTGTTGCGGGAGCTGGAGCGGAGCCGCCGTCTTCCCGCAGACGAGACGCCGCTGGACACCCTGGCGGCGGAAACGAGG
>DATFGC010000025.1:0-2783 GCA_035249765.1 Gemmatimonadales bacterium
GCCATGTTTCTTGATACCGCCAGGGGCACCGGTCCGATCGAACCGGTTGAGACGTCACCCTTGGAACCTGATCCGGTTCATACCGGCGGAGGGAGGCGGAACGTGACTACGAGTATTTCCAGTGGGGTCGCCGCGGGTGCCGGGCACCCTCGCGATGACCGGTTCCAGGAGCACCGCTCACCGCTCACCGCTCACCGCTCACCGCAGTACCGCGGAGTCTTTCCCAACTCGACCAAGGTGTATCTCGAGGGTCCTCGGGGGGTGCGGGTTCCCATGCGGGAGATCGCGCTTTCCGGCGGCGAGCCGCCGCTCCGGGTGTACGACACCAGCGGACCGGAGGGCTACGACGTCAGCGACGGGTTGCCGGCCCTGCGGGAAGGCTGGATTCGGGAACGGAGCGTAGCCCCTTCGGCCGCGTCGCGGCCTCAGGGTGACGATCCGGTCACCCCCCGGGCCCTGCGGCGCGTCCCGCTGCACGGCAGCGGCCCGATCACCCAGCTCTCCTACGCCCGCCGGGGCGAGATCACCCCCGAGATGGAATTCGTGGCGATCCGGGAGGGCATGCCGGCCGAGTTCGTGCGGAGCGAGGTCGCGCGAGGGCGGGCCATCATTCCCGCCAACATCAATCATCCCGAGCTGGAGCCGATGGTGATCGGCCGCGCCTTCCACGTCAAGATCAACGCCAACATCGGCAACTCGGCGGTCAAGAGCGTGATCGAGGACGAGGTGGAGAAGCTGCGGTGGGCCACCCTGTGGGGCGCCGATACCGTGATGGACCTCTCCACCGGCCGCAACATCCACGCGACCCGGCAGTGGATTCTGCGCAACTCGGCGGTGCCGATCGGCACCGTGCCCATTTACGAGGCGCTGGAGAAGGCGGGCGGGGTGCCCGAGGAGCTCACCTGGGAGGTCTACCGGGACACCCTGATCGCGCAGGCGGAGCAGGGGGTGGACTACTTCACCGTGCACGCCGGCGTGCTGCTCCGTTACATCCCGCTCACCGCGGGCCGGGTCACCGGCATCGTGTCGCGGGGCGGTTCGATCATGGCCAAGTGGTGCCTGGCCCACCACCAGGAATCGTTTCTCTATACCCGGTTCCGCGAGATCTGCGAGATCATGCGGGCCTACGACGTGTCGTTCTCGCTGGGGGACGGCCTGCGCCCGGGGAGCATCGCCGACGCCAACGATGCGGCGCAGTTCGCCGAGCTCGAGACCCAGGGCGAGCTCAACCGGATCGCCTGGGAGCACGAAGTCCAGGTGATGAACGAGGGCCCCGGACACATTCCCATGCACCTGATCCGGGAGAACATGGAGAAGCAGCTGGCCTGGTGTCAGGAGGCGCCGTTCTACACCCTGGGGCCGCTGACCACCGACATCGCGCCCGGGTACGATCACATCACCAGCGCGATCGGCGCGGCGATGATCGGATGGTATGGCACCGCGATGCTCTGCTACGTCACCCCCAAGGAGCACCTGGGGCTCCCCGACCGGGACGACGTCAAGGCCGGCGTCATCGCCTACAAGATCGCGGCCCACGCCGCGGATCTCGCCAAGGGCCACCCCCGGGCCCGGCCCCGGGACGACGCCCTGTCGCGGGCGCGATTCGAGTTCCGCTGGGAGGATCAGTTCAATCTCGCCCTCGACCCGGTGACCGCGCGGGCCTATCACGATGAGACCCTGCCGGCCGAAGGAGCCAAGGTCGCCCATTTCTGCTCGATGTGCGGTCCCAAGTTCTGCTCGATGCGGATCACTCAGGATCTCCGGGAGATGGCCCGCGGCATGGCGGAGAAGGCCGAGGAGTTCCGGTCGGGTGGCAGTGCCCTGTACGTCCCGGTTCCCCATCAGAGCGGAGCGAGGAGCGGGTAGCGGGTAGATTGCAGGTATGCCCGACCAACACGCGACGGGGACGCTGGTTGCCAGCCTCGGCATCCAGTTCCAGCTCGTCGCCAGCCTGCTCTGTCTGGTGCTCGGTCTCCTCCTCGGACGGGGCGCCGGCGGCCGTCCCTGGATCCGGTGGTGGGCATGGTCCTTCGGCGCGGTCGCGCTGGCCCTGGCCGCGCTCTGGATCCGCTACCTCATCCTGCCGGTCCGCCCCCTCGAGGAGCTGAGCGCCGGGGACGCCCAGCAAGTCGGTCTGCTCTACGCGGTCTACGCCGGCGGGAAGCTCCTCTTTCTCTTCTGTCTGCTTGCGGGAACCTGGCTCTTCGTCCGCCGGGAGCCGCTGCCCCGCATCGGGGTGGGAAGCGGCCTTGCCTTCATCGTGGCCGTCGGAGTTCTCTTCCTCCTCGCCCCCTCGGATCTCAATCCACTGGTGGCCTGGCAGGCCGGCATCACGGTACCGGTCTTTTTGATCTGCGGCGGCCTGGTGGCCGGGATGCCGCGGGAGCGGCGGACCCGGGGCAGCCGCATGCTTGCCATGGTGTGCTTCCTCACCGCGTTGCTCTGGCTCCTGTATACCCCGGCATTTCTCGAGGCCGGGCCCGACAATCAGCCCGGGCGCCTGACCCTGCTGCGCTGGGTCGCAGGACACAATTCCTACTTCGATATGCTGTTCGAATTCCTGCTCGGTTTCGGGATGCTGCTGGCCGTCCTCGACGACGTATTCCACGAAGCCGAAGAAGCCAGGATCTCGAGGCTGCGGGACGTGGCCGTATCCGAGGCGCGACTCTCCCAGATTATCCGCGCGGCGTCGGAGGGCATCATGCTGCTGGACGGAGCCCGGCGGGTCGTCCATGCCAACCCGGCCGCGCTCGCCACCCTGGGGGCCACCGGGCGCGATCTGC